>NZ_JRFE01000026.1:0-300000 GCF_000756305.1 Myxosarcina sp. GI1 | reverse complement strand
CAGTCCTCCCGAACAACATGAAGTTGCTAGCGCTCAAGAACTCAAAGAACGTTTGGACTGGGGCGAACCTGCCCTAACGATTATCGACATTCGCGATCGCGAAGCTTATTTGCAAGAGCGAATTATGGGAGCAATGCCCATGTTTTCTGAGAACACTTCTCAAAGAATTACCGATAGTCTGGCTCCCAATCGCGCTATTTATGTTTATGGCGAAAGTGACGACAAAACTGCTGAAGCGGCTCAAGAACTAAGAAGTGCGGGATTCAAAAAAGTATCTCAACTACAGGGTGGACTGGCTGGTTGGAAAGCAATTGGCGGACCTACTGAAGGTACGGAAAGGGATGTTTAGAGTTTTTTAAAAATTTAATAGATTTGTTGTAGTCTGACTACAGCAAACTGTATGGGAGCAAGAGCGATCGAATTTTTGACAACTTGCTCCTTTTATCGTGTTTATCGTCTCGCAGTGATGATAAATTGCTATTTTTACTCTTAACTACAACAGAAAAAAGTGTAGTAATTGTAAATATATCTCAAGTATTATGTCACTTGTCGGAAGGTTTTTAAATAAAAATTATTTAAACTAAATTTAACTAATAAATAAGGAGATTTTATTATTTATGAATAAACTAGCAATCGGAAGTTTATCTTTACTTTTAATGTCTGCTGTTACTGCACCAATGGCGGTAGCTGGAATGAAAGAAGAAAATCCAGACACTAGAATCGAAAAATACGAAGAAAGAACCGAAACCGAACCTAATTCCGTATCTCAGGTAGAGCCAGCAGGTTCTGATATGGATATGGATAACGACGAAACTCGTACCGAACAAACTCTAGACGAATATCAGTCTACAGGCAGTAGTTCTAACGAAAGTATGTATGACGTTAGAAGGACTGAAGCTTTTAATTTAGTCAGTTCTGCATATCGCGGTCAGTATGAGTCTCAAGGAATTGACGGTTATGCCGTTATGGTTAGCAATTATAATAGTGGCGAACTAACGGCAGAAAAATTAATTCAAGCAGCAATCGATGCTGGAGAACTTTCCCCCCAAGCTTTGGAAGACGAAGGATACGTCAATGCCGTAGAACTACAGCTAGATACTTTGAGAAACGAAAGCTAAAACTAGAAGCTAAGTTTTAGGAAATAGAACTTCATAGCTTATAGATAAATAAACCTACAAGTAAGAGTGACATCTAGTACGCTCTTGCTTTGTAGCGTATATACTCGTTAATAACTAAAGAGCATTAAGCTCTCAACAAAAATCAACTTCGGAGAAATAACAACATGGAATCAGGACAAGAAAAATTTGCCAATACCGAACCGTTTGCTGAAGGACACGATGCCGATAAATTGGGTAAAAAGGCAGGTATAAAAATGTCTGAAGCAGAAGAGTTGGGTTTAAAAGACAAATTAGAAGAAAGAGATGATAGTCGTTTGGAACTAAACCCCAAGCGTTCTCCCAGCGAACCAACAACCGATGGTAGCGAACTTTAAATCGGGCATTAAATAGACAATTGACCAGAATTAAGAAAGATGATGTAGCATCTAGATAAAATTTTTGAGTCGATTGAATTTAATGGCTAAGAAAAAAATTGGGCTTCTATTTGGCGGACGTTCGGGCGAACATGAAGTTTCTATTACTTCAGCAAGAGCGATCGCGCTAGCTTTGAGTCAGTCTGAGAATATTAATAAATACGAAATTTTGCCCGTCTACATAGATAAAAATGGTGTCTGGCACGGTGGAGATCGGGCAAATAAGATTTTGACTACGGGCAAACCACTAGAAGCTGAAAGCCAGCACCATCTCTGGCGCTTTCCCCCACAAACTAAAGCAATAGATGTTTGGTTTCCCATTTTACACGGACCAAATGGTGAAGATGGTACGGTACAGGGTTTGCTGAAACTAATGCAGGTTCCCTTTGTAGGGTCTGGTGTTTTAGGTTCGGCATTGAGCATGGATAAAATTGCTATGAAAGTGGCATTTGCTGCAGTAGGTTTACCGCAAGTTAAATATGTAGCGGTCAATCGCGCCGATATTAGGTCTAGTTCTTTATTTTCCAAGCTCTGCGATCGCATCGAAGCAACTTTAGAATATCCCTGTTTTGTCAAACCTGCTAATTTGGGTTCTTCTGTCGGGATTGCCAAGGTGCGATCGCGCAATGAACTAGAAGCAGCTTTAGATAATGCCGCCAGTTTCGATCGCCGTGTTGTAGTAGAAGCTGGTGTAGTGGCTAGAGAAATCGAATGTGCGGTGTTGGGTAACGATAATCCTCAAGCTTCGGTATTGGGAGAAATTACCTTTGACAGTGATTTTTACGACTACGAGACTAAATACACCGAAGGATTAGCACAATTAAATATACCTGCAAATATACCCGATGTAGTGAGCGATCGCCTACGAGAGATGTCACTCCAAGCTTTTGCCGCAGTGGATGCTGCGGGTTTGGCTAGAGTTGATTTCTTTTATGTCGAAGCTACGGGAAAAGTGTTTATAAATGAGATTAATACCCTACCTGGTTTTACTGCTACTAGTATGTATCCCCGACTCTGGGAAGCTACGGGCATAACTTTTCCCCAACTGGTAGATCGCCTAATTGAGTTGGCACTAGAACGCAGCGCAGTGTAGCGATGTGCAATTAAAAAATATCGTTTAAAAAACCAGAATTTAAGTTAATCTGGGATTTGTAAAAAATTGTAACCGAATTTGGAGGGATGATATGGAACGTACTTTTATTATGATCAAACCCGACGGCGTACAGCGTCATTTAGTAGGGGAAATAGTCAGACGATTTGAAGCTAAAGGTTTTACCCTGGTAGGACTGAAAATGATGAAAGTGTCAAGGGAACTGGCAGAAAAACACTATGAAGTTCACAAAGACAAGTCCTTTTTTCCTGGTCTGGTCGATTTTATTACTTCTGCTCCCGTAATTGCGATGGTTTGGGAAGGAGAAAGCGTCATTGCTGCCGCCAGAAACATTATTGGCGCGACTAATCCTATTTCTGCTGCTCCTGGCTCGATTAGGGGCGATTTTGGCGTAAGTATCGGACGCAACCTCATTCATGGTTCTGATGCCATTGAAACCGCTCGACAAGAAGTGTCCCTCTGGTTTGATGATGAAGAGTTAGTCGATTGGGAGCCAATTAGAAAATCCTGGCTATACGAATAAAACTTTTGATTTTCCAGTATGGCGATCGCATTTTAACCTTCGGTTAGTAGTTAGTTATTAGTAGTCAATTCAAAACTAAAAACTAAAAGCTATTTTGTGCGATCGCCTCAACTTCAAAGCAGATGTAGAAATACCTGAAACATAGTGCCTAGTGCCTAAATAATAATTGTTGAAAATGAGATTAGCTGATAATCTTGTGGTTGCCTGTTACATCTCACTAGTTTTTGTTTGATGGCAACTACCTGGACGCGACGACATATATTATCATTAATAAATTTTTCTGCTGCTGAATACGAAACCATTTTGCAGACTGCTGTTGGTTTCCGCGAAGTGCTATCGAGAAAAACTAAGAAAGTTCCCGCACTTCAAGGGCAAGTAGTTGCCAATATGTTTTTTGAACCTTCAACCAGAACTCGTAGCAGCTTTGAACTAGCTGCCAAACGTCTTTCAGCAGATATTCTTAATTTTTCTCCAGGTAGCTCCTCATTGAGCAAGGGAGAAACTATTTTGGATACAGCTAAGACTTATCTGGCAATGGGTGCTGATATTATGGTGATTCGCCACCAACAAGCTGGAGTACCACAGGCGATCGCTACCGAAATGGATCGGCTTAATTCTGGCGTTAGCATTCTCAATGCAGGAGACGGTTTGCATCAGCATCCTTCTCAAGCACTATTAGATTTATTTACCCTCACTACAGTTTTAGACCGAGAAAATCCGCGATTGGGATTATTAAATGGTAAAAAGATTGCTATTGTAGGCGACATTCTTCACTCTAGAGTGGCACGTTCTAACATTTATAGCCTAACTACCGCAGGTGCAGAAGTACATTTAGCCGCTCCCCCAACTTTACTACCCAAGCTATTTTTAGATGCCAGCAATTGCCAGTACCAGGACAAATTGTTCGTACATTGGGAACTAGCACCCGCCTTGCAAGATGCCGATTTTGTCATGACCTTAAGACTGCAAAAAGAGCGAATGACCGCCAATTTTATTCCCAGTTTGCGAGAATATCATCAACTATTTGGCATTACTCGCGATCGCCTCAAATTGTGTCAGCCAGCAGTTAAAATTTTACATCCAGGACCGACAAATCGCGGTGTAGAAATTACATCAGATTTAATGGACGACCCGCAATTAAGCCTAATTTCCCAACAGGTAGCCAACGGCGTAGCAGTTCGCATGGCGTTACTCTATCTCATCGGTAGTAGCAAGTAGTATGTATCGATCACAACTTCTTAATCATCTTTATATGGGGAATACCAGCTTCGGTGAAACTGTCTCCTGTAGCTACAAATCCCAAACGTTCGTATAAGCCTTTGATATACTCTTGAGCGTGAACGACAGCCTTTTTATAGTTGCTGTCTTTAGCTAATTTTAAAGCAGCTAGCATTAACTTAGTGCCAATGCCCTGTTTTCTGGCATCAGGTAAGATTGCCAGTCTTTCTATTTTGATTGTTTTAGCAGCAATACATCTAATTCTGGTAGTTCCTACGGGGCGAGCGTCTAAATAAGCCAAAAGTTGAGTTGCTCCCCCATCTAAACCATCAAACTCTAGTTCGGCACTCACTCCCTGTTCTTCTTGAAAAACTTTGGTTCTAATGTCTTTAATTGCTTGAAAATCCTGGCTATAGCTAACAATTCTTATTTCTAACTGACTCATTAAAATAATTGCTTACTTAATTGGTTTTGACGCAGTACCGTTTACCGAGCGATGTATTCCCACATTTTTAGCCGATCTGAGTTATGCTCACTAAAAAGTTTTCCAAACGAAAAGCCAATTCTACTGAATGAATATTGACATCGTTCTAACTTTAAGCGTTCTTAGCATAACTTTAATTGCCTTTATTTGGGAATGGTTCCCTGTAGATTTAACGGCAATTATGGCAGCAATTTTGCTGATGGTGTTGGGGTTAGTAACTCCCGAAGAGGGTATTGCAGGATTTGGCAATACCGCAACCATTACCGTTATGGCAATGTTTATTCTCAGTGCGGGAGTAACTCGTACTGGTTCTATTCAAGTAGTTAGGGACTTTTTGTTGCAGTGGAGTGGCAAAAATACGGTCAGGCAAATTTTAGTTATGGGTACAATCGTCGGTCCTATTAGTGCGGTAATTAATAATACGGCGATCGTGGCAATTTTTATCCCTATTATTGAAGATTTTTCCAAAAAGAAAAGCGTTTCTGCTTCCAAATTATTAATGCCGCTTTCTTTTGCCTCTATTTTAGGGGGAACCCTAACTTTAATTGGCACCTCTACTAACATTCTGGCTAGCGGTTTATCTCAAAAATACGGACAGGGAGAGTTCGGCTTGTTTCAGTTTACCCAGTTGGGTATTATTATTTTTGTAATAGGAATGTCTTACGTAGCTCTTTTTGCTCCCAGATTATTACCGAGCCGCAAGCCTGTCAACAATAGTAGTCTTAGTCAAGATTACCAATTAAAAGATTATGTAACCGAAATTGTAGTTAGTCCTGATTCTAGCTTGAGCGGACAAACCATCCGTAGAAGTGAAATTCAACGCAAGTTCGACGTAGACGTATTAGAATTAGTCCGCGATGGCAGCCACTTTCCCCAACCTATTGCAGATAAAAAAATTAATGTCGGCGATATTTTAATCGTTCGCGGCAGTCGTCAAGATTTACTGCAACTTAGAGATGAAAGAGGTATTGAAATTTTGGCTGATGTCAAATTCAATCAGGTAGAACTAGAAACCGAACTGAACACAGAAGAAGATAAGATTGGCGAGGTTTTGATTTTATCCAATTCCCGCTTAATTGGAACCACTCTTAAAGACTTGCGCTTTCGCCAACGCTACAACGCTACAGTATTGGCAATTCGTCGCGGACAAGAACTGCTGCGCGAGAGATTGGGTAAAGTACCACTCCGTTTTGGCGATTTACTTTTAGTACAGGGTCCAAGACAAAGTTTTTTGGGTTTGCAAACTACACGAGAACTATTAGTTTTAGAACAGCGAGATGTAGATAATTTACGCTTAGATAAAGCCAAAGTTGCAGTATTAATTTGTCTGGCTGTAATTTTAGCTGCTGCTTTTAACCTGGTGCCGATTTTAGTTAGTGCTTTAGCAGGAGTAGTATTAATGGTACTAACTGGCTGTCTCAAACCTGGAGAAATATATGGTGCGGTACGTTGGGATGTAATTTTTCTCTTAGCGGGTTTGATTCCTTTAGGAACGGCTATGGAAAAATCGGGAGCTACTGAGTTATTAGCCAAACCTTTACTATTTATTGGTAGTAATTTATCAGGCTATTGGATGCTGCTGTTTTTTTATCTGATTACTTCGATCTTGACGGCAATTCTTTCTAATAGCGCGGCAGTTTTGTTAATGATTCCTATTAGTATTCAAGTTGCCCAAGATCTCAATTTAAATGCTTTGGCAATTATGTTTGCCGTTACTTTTGCTGCTTCAAATAGCTTTATGACTCCCATAGGCTATCAGACAAATACGATGATCTACAGTCCTGGGGGGTACAAATTTATTGATTATATAAAGTTAGGAACGCCCTTAAGTATTTTGATGTCGATTATTACTCCTGCTTTAATTATTTGGCTTTATGGATTGTAGTTTTTACTGTGACCATAGAGCGAGTTTAACTATTCAAATTCAAATAAAAAATAAGAGAAACAAAAGTAACAGATAAAGCTACAATGTGAACTAGATTTTTAAAATCGAAATTTTAATAAATAAATTTAATATGCAACAAGCTATCTATCGTATTTTAGATGCCAATTTAGATCGCGCTAGAGAAGGAATACGAATTGTTGAGGAATGGTGCCGTCTGGGCTTAAATCATCAGCCATTAGCCCAGGAGTGCAAACATATACGCCAGGAATTAGCTAGTTGGCATAGTAAAGAATTGCGGCAAGCCAGAAATACTTTAGAAGATGTGGGAACGGAATTGTCTCACGAACGAGAAGAAACACGTAACAGTATTGAAAGTTTATTACAGGCTAATTTATGCAGAGTACAAGAAGCACTGCGAGTGCTAGAAGAATATAGTAAGTTCGATCGCCCACAAATGGCGATCGCCTGCAAACAAATGCGCTATCGCGTTTACACTATAGAAAGTAACTTATTAAACAGCGATCGCCACCAACAGCTTCAAAATTCCAGACTATATTTAGTTACTTCACCTTCCGAACAGATCCTGCAAATTGTAGATGATGCTTTAAAAGGTGGTTTAACTTTAGTTCAATACCGCGACAAAGAAGTTGACGATATGCTCCGCATTCAGATTGCCGAGCGGCTTTGCCAACTCTGCCATCAATATAATGCTTTATTTCTGGTCAACGATCGCGTAGATTTAGCTTTAGCTGTAGATGCCGACGGCGTACACCTCGGACAGCAGGATGTCCCGATCGCCTTTGCCAGGGAAATGCTCGGTTGGCAAAAAATTATCGGTCGCTCTACTACCAATCAGCAGGAAATGGAAGCTGCCATCGCTGAAGGTGCCGACTACATCGGCGTAGGTCCTGTATATCAAACCCCAACCAAACCCAATAAGGCAGCAGCAGGACTAGATTATATTAACTATGCTGCTACTAAATGTCCCATTCCCTGGTTTGCTATTGGCGGGGTCGATCTCAATAACGTTAGCGAGGTTATTGCCGCAGGAGGACAACGAGTGGCTGTAGTTCGCGCTATCATGCAAGCAGAACAGCCAGGTCTGGTTGCAAGACAGTTTTTATCTTTACTACACAGATAAAATTATTAGTTTAGTAGTTTTAAGAACCGAGAAGTTTGAGGGAGAATAAAGAGTAACAAATTATTGATTGATATTGCTCTTCGTTGGTTAAGACATGATTGATATACAGATAAATGGCGAAAACCATTCTTGTTCGCAAGCAATACACTTACCCGAACTGTTGACTCAAATGGGCTTAAACCCTCGTTTGGTAGCGGTAGAATACAATGGCGAAATTCTTCATCGTCAGTATTGGACTGATACACAACTTCACTCTGGCGATCGCCTGGAAATTGTTACCATCGTTGGCGGTGGTTGATTGCCGACCACGCTTAACATTTTATAACATTTAAGATATAGACTCTCGATAATATTTCTAATGAAAAATAAGTTTTTAAAACGTAAGTTCTGGTTCAAATCGATTTTGGCACTGTGCTTGGTCTGTATTCTGGTGCTGGGTAACGCCAGCAGCGCACTGGCGGCTCGTAGCGGTGGTAGAATTGGTGGCGGTTCTTTTCGGACTCCCCGAACTTATTCTTCTCCTCGCGGCGGTTACGGTGGCGGTTATCGTTCTCCTGGCTATGGCTATGGTGGCGGTGGCTTTGGTTTTCCCTTCTTACTACCCTTTATTGGTTTTGGCGGTGGCGGTTTATTTTCCATCCTAATTTTTATCGCTATTGCTAACTTTTTGGTTAGAAGCTTTAGTAATGCTGGTGGGGGCGAATCTGGCTACGCCAGTTCTCAAGTTTCCGTAGCTCAGGTACAGGTAGGTTTGTTATCTAACGCTCGCGAACTACAGTCAGATCTCAATCGTCTGGCGTTAGAAGCGGACACTAGTTCGGCATCTGGTCGCGCTACAGTGGCACAAGAAGCCAGTTTGGCACTTTTACGCCATCCAGAATACTGGGTTTATGGTGCGTCTGAGTCTCAAAAAACCAACATCGATGCCGCAGAAGCTAAGTTTAATCAGCTGGCTTTAGGAGAACGCAGTAAGTTTTCCGAAGAGACTTTGAGTAACGTCGATAGCGTACTCAGACAAGCCGAAGACAAAAATTTAGCTCCCAGCCAAGAAAGCTCGGCAATACAGCAAAGATCTGAGTCGGGAGAATTTATTATTGCCACAATTATTGTAGGGGTACAGGGAAACTTAAATCTGCCCGATGTTAACGGTTCGGAAGATTTACGCCAGGCACTACAGCAAATAGGTGGCGTTGGTAGCGATCGCCTGTTAGCAGTAGAAGTTTTATGGACACCACAGGCAGAAGGAGACACTCTTTCTACCAATGATATTTTGGCTTACTACCCTAACTTGAAATTGGTGTAAAGCATCTCAATTAAGGGATTTAGCATGACTAAATCCCTTGAGAGCGTTTTGCAGATAGGCGCAACTTAATTTTATTTAACTGTTGTTTACTATCGACAGGCGATCTCGGTTGAGGCAGTTCGTTATTGGGCCAGTTGTCTAAATCGCTACAAATACACGAAAGAGGCTGTATACCCATACTGGTTATAGGAACTGGCATATCGCATATAGCACACGAATTAATCTCCCAGGAAGAAGAAAGCAACTCTTCAATAGTATTATCGGTTCCAGCAAGAGCATAATTTTTACCTCCTGCTTGCAACACTTCTTGCCAGCAGTTTTCAAATTCGGTAGAGTAGCGATCGCCTTTGATTATCGAACCAGGCAAAAACTCTTTTTGACCATT
Organism: Myxosarcina sp. GI1; assembly: GCF_000756305.1. NCBI lineage: Bacteria > Bacillati > Cyanobacteriota > Cyanophyceae > Pleurocapsales > Pleurocapsaceae > Myxosarcina > Myxosarcina sp. GI1. The sequence continues at coordinate 290,419 of NZ_JRFE01000026.1, read as the reverse complement.
ACGCCAGAGTAACTTTTTACCGAGTTGAAACCAGTAGGCAAGATATTGTTTTACTTCTCGTTCGGATGCCATTTGCTTTAATATTGTTTATTATTTTTTAGTTTAATCGATCGCCAGTATAACGAGCATCGAACATTAATCATTGACCATTGACCATTAAATATTTATAAATGCTAAATGATAAATGTTTAATGTTAAATGATAATTGTTCATTAATATAGTTCGTGTTTAATATCATTTTTACTGCTACTTTTGACCTCATACATCAAACTATCTATGCTCCTGATTATTTCATCAATAGAATTAAGCTGACGCACAAAAGTAATCGCTCCGATGCTAAAAGTAACTGGATAAGAATAAAATTCCATTACCATTAGTAATTCTGTTTGTAGTCGCTGTAAAGCTGTTTGTGAAGCTGCAAAATCGGTTTCGGGCAACAGCAGAGCAAATTCATCTCCTCCTATGCGCGCAAATATATCTACCCGACGAATTGTTTGAGTTGTTATCTCTGCTATTAACTTTAATAGCTCGTCTCCCTGGGCGTGTCCGTAGCGATCGTTAACTAATTTGAAATTATCTAGATCGAAATAAGCTACGGTAAAAATCTTTTCATATCTCAAAGCCAGATTTAATTCTTGCTGTAGTAAGTCGAAAAAATATCTGCGATTGGTTATTCCTGTCAAAGCATCGGTTTGTGCAAAACGCTTTTCTCTTTCATAGGCAGTTTTGAGAGCCGCCAGAAGATAAGTGATGCTTGAGAAAAAAATAAATCTTACTACTATATTCCAAAAACGAAAATATGGATAATAAATTTTGGTAACAGTAAAATCATTAATTAGCCAGCTACAAGAACTAATAATTGAAATTGCTAAGCCATACCAGATACCAGCATACCAAGCTACCAGAACAGTTGGTAATAAATAAAATATTGATAGAGAAAAATCTATAACTACAAAGTAATCTATAGTGCCAATAATCAATGTAAGTATTAAACCCTGAGTTAGAATTGACAGTTTTGATTGGTTCTCTAAGTAATTAACTATTTTAACTGTAAAATTTTTCATTAACTGCCAGTCGTCAGGTATATCGTGAGCAATAAATTTGAAACAAAAACAAGGTAATTTTTATCGCAACTTATTGTTTACATTCTATATTCTAAACTGCATTATCCAAATATCAAAACGATTGAAATGCTAGTTGATGCCACCGAAAATTTTGTATTTTGAAGCCCTTTTAACACTTTTTATGGCGATTGTTTGAAGATCTAAGGAAATAAAGGAAAAAGAACTTTGTAACTTTAGTCCTAAAAATTGCCGTCTATTTATGATGGTGAATAGTCAATTTTCCAAACGAACTGTATACCATTGCAAATATTTATTTTTATTTTTCTAAACGAACTACATACCATTGCAAATATTTATTTTTACCGAGATCTAATTCAAAATAGTTATCGATCAAATGCTGTATCTGTATATCTAGAGAATCGAACTTAGTTAACTCTCTAGGAATAGCGATCTCTGAAGAATTGAAATAGTCTTTTAATTTGGCTTTTAATTCTTCAGCAGTCATAAACTGTTCTTCACGATCGCTCTCTAAAACTACATAGGCATCTTCCTGGTACATAATTGAGTCTGACATAATGTATTCTCCTTTAAGCGTTAACTATCCAAGGCTCATCCCAAGACGAACCACCTATTTCTAAACCAGCTAGATTACTGTTAGCCATAACAATAGTTTTACCGTAGCGCGATCGCAATTCTAAAGTTAACTTTCCTTTAGTGGTATCGCGACAATTAAATACCAAACCCTTTGCCGTCGGTACGCGAACGAAAGTGCCTGGTAAATTGGTAGTGCCTGTAAGGTTTATTTGGTAATCTCTATTGCTAGTCTGTATTTGCCATTTTCCCCAGGGTTGTACCTGCCAGCTAATTTGAGAGTTACCAGGAGCAAATTCATAAAATTGTCCTTGGTAATGAATACCAATTAAACCGACTTCTTCTTGCCACCACAAAACGTCTCTAATTCCCCCTACCGCAGTTACAGCCAAATCGTTAGTATTATTAAAGCTATTACAGTTAATCCAAAACCATTTTTGAGGAAAGGAACTGCCCCAATTTTTTTCACTGTATGCAGGAGCGTCGGTAAAATTATAAACTTGCCCTTGCCAGTCGATCCATCCCGTCGCCAAACCGTGAGCCATTAGAACCTGCCAGCCTGGTTCAAATACTGGTAGATAAGATAGCCAACCTGCAGTAGCTTGTTGTAACTGTGAGGGATTACCCCAGCCATAAACGGGTTTAATTTGATATTGCCAGCGACAGTATTTTTGCTTGTCTGGATAGTAAATACAGCCTTGATTTAAAGTAGCTGTTGCCTGATATCCTTGCTCGATCCCAGATTCAAATTCGCTAGTAGATAATAGTTGGGGGGCGATCGATAATTTATTGCCCCAATGTCCAAAACTCAGACTGTCTTTAGCAGCAAAAAAACCTCTTACATCAGGAAAGGTACGACAGAGATACTGTTCGTCAATACCTAAAATTTGTACCGCACCACCACTGTTAGCTCTTTCGCCAATCGGATCTTCAATAGAGTACATAAAGGCAAAAGTTTGACCGATTTCGGGCAAAGTCAAACGATAGTACCAACCTTCAAAATATCTGGGTGCAAATCGATCCCAATGATAGCCACTATGAGGAGTTTGTAGCTTATTTACGTCAAACATTATTAAATGAAACAGGCGGTGGGAAATAAAATATATTCGAGGAAAAACAGTTTCCAGATAAACTGATAAAAATCAGCGATCGCGCTTTTTTGAGATAAGTCTACCTGCCGACTGCGCCACCACAACAAAATTAACAGTACTAAGTGATAGGCGATAAAAAAGCTGGTATTAATTGCAGCTAAATAAAATGCTGCTATTACCATACCCAAATAACAGCAGGTAATCAGCCAGCGAGAAAAAGAGAATACGGCAGATTTGCCCAAAATTATCGTAAAGGTAGTGATGTTATATTTTTTATCTCCTTCAAGATCGGGGACATCTTTAAATATAGCGATCGCTACAGTAAAAACGATAATAAATAAGGTTAAAACCCAAACATAGCCATTTAAAAACTCTCTGCCTGCTAGTTTTTTAGTAAAGTGCAAAAACAAGCCCAAATTGACGATAACACCGCGAACGGTAAATATGCAAAACGCCGCTAGTAAAGGAAATTGCTTGAGGCGTATTGGCGGTAAAGAATAAGCCGTTCCAATCAGCAAGCTAATACCTACTGTCGCTAGTAGCCAAAGTCCCTGTGTCCCTGCCAAAATTAATGCCAAAATACCAGTTACTCCCACAATCCACTGTCCCTGTCGCGGAGAAAACTCTTTAGCAGCTAAAGGAAGATGTGGTTTATTAATGCGATCGATCGCTACATCGCAGATTTGATTTAAGCCAACAATATAAACATTGCCGCACAAACAGGCAGCTAATACCGCCAGCATTTGTAGGAAATTATTGGGAGCAATTGCGCTATTGGTAGTTGCCAGAGCGATAAAATATAATGCTAAAACGCTGAGGCTAGTACCGATAATTGTGTGGGGACGAGAAAATTTCCAAAAACTATAAAGCGAGTTCATCAATTTTTAGTGGTTGTTGCACAAAGTTAGAGGAAGCTCCGTCAATCGCTCCAATCCGCAAGGCGGAGTCTCTCTGACCACAGTTAACTATAACGCGCTAACGTGAGTCAAAGATAGAGATAAATCTCAAAATTGGTAACTTATTTGCAACAATCGCCTTATATAATATTTTTCTCACATAATTCTTGCTTTTTAGTCGTTTTTCCCTTTGAACCTTCCCCTTTCCCCCTGGCAAAAGTAATTAATAATGATTCGTGCGAGAAGTTTATTGCACCATTTTCTTATCTAGATCTTTGACCGCAGGACCGTGTAATAACTTACCTTCGTAATCGAATCTCGCCCCGTGACAGGGACAGTCCCAACTTTTTTCGGCACTATTCCAGTTGACGATACAGCCCAAATGAGGACAGGTTGCAGCCACTGCATGAACCGAGCCTGCTGTATCTTTATATACCCCAACTTTATCGCCATTGATAGTTAGTAATTTTGCTTTACCTGGAGTTACCTCAGACACCGAGCTTGACTGTAACCCTTTGAGGCGATCGCCTATCCAGTGCATTCCTACATCGAGATTTTCTTTAATCGACTCTTGAGTGACAAAAGGAGTAGCGCGGAGAGAATCGTAAAGATCCGCCCAGGGATTATCGATACCTAAAACGCGATCGGCTAACATCATTCCCGACAGAGTTCCTTTGCTCATTCCCCAGAGACTAAACCCCGTTGCAATATAAATATGTTGGTTGGCGGGAGTTAACTTGCCAATATAGGGTAATTTATCAAAGGAAACATAGTCTTGAGATGACCAGCGATATTTAATTTCGTTAGGTTCGATGCCAAAGTGCGATCGGGCATAGGTTTCTAGTTCCAAATAGCTTTCTTCGGTGTTATTTTTAGCACCAACTTTATGACCGCCACCGCCTATAAGCAATAGCAAACCGTTTTCATAGGGAGTAGTACGAATTGAGTGATAGTTTTGACCGACACCAATGTACATCCCTTCAGGAGCTTTTTCTGGCGAAATTGCCGCCCCTATTAAGTAGGAACGCTTGGGATAAGCTTTGGCAAAAAATAAACCCAAGTCGAGAATTGGTAGATGAGTAGTTACCAAAACATCTGTAGCGTTAAGATTACCTCGTTCGGTAACTACCTGACAGGGTTCGCCTTCCTCTACGGTTTTAACTCTGGTATGTTCAAAAATATAGCTGCCATTACCAGCCACAATCTCAGCCAAACGCAATAAATATTTCCGTACGTGAAATTGAACCTGATTGCTAAATTCTACCGCGCCTGCAATTTTAAACGGCAGAGTTGTTTCTTCTACAAAAGTAGCAGGAAGACCTAATTCTACTGCTGCTTCGTATTCCGATCGCACTTTATTCAAATTATCCGAACTTTCAGCAAAACTATAGGTACTACGACGGCTAAAATCGCAGTCTATCTGTTCGTTTTTTACCGTAGCGGCGACAAATTCTACTGCGGCTTGATTGGACTCGCCATATAGTCTAGCTTTTTCTTTGCCTATACTATCGATTAAATCCTTGTAAATTAACTGATGTAGCGAAGTAACTTTGGCTGTAGTATGTCCGCTGGCTCCAGAAGCTATATTCTCTGCTTCGACAACTGCTACCGTCTTTCCTGCTTGTTTCAGTAAATAGGCAGCAGTTAAACCAGTAATACCAGCACCAACAATCGCTACATCTACATTTATTGCTTCTGTGAATGCAGGATATTCTGTTTCTAGAGTAGAGTCTAACCAAAAGGAAGTGGGTTTACCTGAAAGAGTCATAGTTACCTTAAAATTATTCGATCGCACGGAGACTCTTTTAATTTAGGTCGATCCCCCGTCATTAATTCATCTGTCAGCAGTATTAAAATTGGGCTTTAGGGTCTATACTGCTTCAGACATAGTCTGTACTATAATTGCAACAAAATACTATACATTTTTGTTAGATCGCATACTACTAAATAATAAATTCAAAAAAGTAATTAGAAAGAATCGTTTGCAATTTAAACTTCTCATTAACGTTTATTTTGTTGGCTTTTTTGAACATAAAGATGTAGTTAAATAAAGTATTTGTGCATATACAGCCTAATATCTTTTCTCGTTTTTATCGATGTTGTTTGGTATTTTAAAATACTAAACTAGTAATTTTAGATCGAACAAAAGTATTTTTATTTTTACGTCATTTTCATTTTAAATAAACCGCCTCTTTTAAAATTATCTATTTTTAAACTTTTTAGATGTTATATATATAATTCTAGTTGTGTTAAGACAAAAATAGCGGTATTTATCTTTTTATATTTGGCTTATTGCGAAAGTTAAAAAAGATATATTAACAATCTACTATGAGCGAAAAACACCCCTTAGTTAGTATTGGATTGCCAGTATACAACGGCGAAAACTTTATCGAACAGGCTATAGATTCAATTTTGGCTCAAACCTTTAAAGATTTCGAGCTAATTATTTCCGACAATGCTTCAAACGATAAAACCGAAGCAATTTGTCGCAAATACGTTACTAAAGATAAACGCATACGTTACTATCGAAACTCTCAAAATCTTGGTGCTGCACCTAACTTCAATCGCGTTTATGAATTGTCAACAGGAACTTACTTTAAATGGTTGGCACATGACGATCTTTGCGAACCAGAATTTATAGAAAGATGCGTTCATCTATTTGAGAAGGATGATTCTATTGTTCTTTGTAATTCTAGAGTCAAAATTATTGATGCTTGCGGTCAAACAATGGATAAAACAGACGATCTATATGGCTATGTGAGTTCTTTGACCGCGAACCTGAATCTTTTTTCTTCAACACCTCATGTAAGATTCCGCGACATAATAAGACCCCACGCGTGTTTTCCAGTTTTTGGCTTAATTCGTTCCAGCAGTTTAAAAAATACTTCACTTCTCGGTAGTTATGCAGGAGCAGATCGAATTTTACTAGCCCAATTAGCACTTCAAGGTAGATTTTATGAATTTCCAGAACAATTTCTCTATCAAAGAAGACACTTGCACCAGTCAATACAAGGTTTAAAATCGCATTCTTCCGCTCATAGATATACTTATTGGTTTGATACGGCGACAAAAGGAAAATTAATTTTTCCCCGCTGGCAATTATTCTGGAATCTGATAACTTCTGTTTTACAAGCTCCTCTGACATGGCAAGAGCAAATCAAATGCTATTTAGCAATGAAAGGGTGGCTAAAAAGATATGGCTTGGGAATGATTGAAGATTTGACTATAGCACTTCAAGGTAAGCGTGTTTAAATATCGAAAATAAAAACAAGTGCAACTTCTTCAAGGGTGATGGGTTTGCCAATCCGCTTAAAAAAGTTAATAAGAAATAAAAAAAGGATGCGATTGCCCAAAGGGAAGTGGCTTTGCCAATCGCGTCGCACCCTAATAATTAATTGAACTTACAACTTGTTGTTACTGTGCCAGCATTTCTACAGCCAAACGCTTAAGAGTCAAACGTTCGTCTTCGACATCGACAAAAATCGTATCGCCGCCTTGAAATTCACCGCGTAAAATTTTCTTGGCGATCGCAGTTTCTAAGTATCTTTGAATTGCCCGTTTTAACGGTCTAGCACCGTATACGGGATCGTAACCCAGTTCGGCTAAATAATCGATTGCCGCATCGGATAGTTTCAAAGCTAGTTTTTGATCGGCAAGGCGTTGTTCTAAGCCTTGTACCTGTAACTGCACGATTGGCTGTAATTGCGCCTTGGTCAAGCCGTGGAAGATAATAATTTCGTCGATACGGTTGAGAAATTCGGGACGGAAGCTGTTACGCATGGCATCCATCACGCGCGATCGCATTTCTTCATAACGAGTGTCGTCGCCAGCGAGATCGAGAATGTACTGCGAACCGATATTACTGGTCATAATAATGATGGTGTTTTTGAAGTCCACCGTACGACCCTGAGAATCGGTCAAGCGTCCGTCATCGAGAATTTGCAGCATGATGTTAAATACATCAGCATGAGCTTTTTCAATCTCGTCAAACAAAATTACCGAATAAGGACGGCGGCGAATTGCTTCGGTAAGCTGTCCTCCTTCTTCATAGCCGACATATCCTGGAGGCGCACCTACCAAACGGGATACGCTGTGTTTTTCCATATATTCCGACATATCGATCCGTACCAGGGCATCTTCGGTATCGAATAAGCTTTGCGCCAGAGCTTTAGCAAGTTCCGTTTTACCAACACCAGTGGGACCGAGAAAAATAAAGCTAGCTGTCGGACGCAAAGGATCTGCCAGTCCCGCACGAGCTCGCTGGATCGAATCGGCTACGGCAGTTACGGCTTCTTCTTGTCCGATTACTCGCTGATGTAGTTCCTCTTCTAAATGCAGCAGTTTGGCTTTTTCCGATTCGACGAGTTTGTTCAAAGGTATTCCCGTCCATTTAGAAATAATCTCGGCAATATCGGCTTCTAAGACTTCTTCTCTTAATAGAGATTTGCCTGTAGTTTGTTTTTCGGCTAATTTGGTTTCGATTTCTTTAACCTGACGCTGTAAATCGGTTAATTTGCCATAACGTAACTCGGCAGCGCGGTTGAGATCGTAATCTCGTTCTGCTTGCTGAATTTCGAGATTGACGCGATCGATCTCTTCTTTGAGATGGCGTATCTGGTCGATAATCTCTTTTTCTGCTTGCCACTGAGCATTGAGTTCGGACTGTTCTTCTTTGAGATTTGCCAGTTCTTTTTCTAACCTGCCCAATCTTTCCTGGGAAATGGGATTATCTTCTTTCTGTAGAGATAATTTTTCCATCTCTAACTGCAAGATTTTGCGATCGATTTCGTCTAGTTCTTCTGGCTTGGAGGTTATCTCCATCTTTAGTTTGGCAGCCGACTCGTCTACGAGGTCGATCGCTTTATCGGGTAAAAAGCGATCGCTGATATAGCGATTAGACAAAGTTGCTGCCGCAACTAAAGCAGTATCGGAAATTTTAACCCCGTGATGGACTTCGTAACGTTCTTTGAGTCCCCGTAAAATCGAAATCGTATCGATAACGTTGGGTTCGTCTACTAGAACCGACTGAAAACGCCGTTCTAATGCCGCATCTTTTTCGATGTATTTGCGGTATTCATCGAGGGTAGTAGCACCAATACAGCGCAGTTCGCCTCTGGCTAACATGGGTTTGAGTAAGTTACCCGCATCCATTGCCCCTTGAGTTGCACCCGCGCCAACTACGGTATGAATCTCATCGATAAACATGATGATGTTACCTTCAGATTCGGTAACTTCTTTTAATACCGCTTTGAGTCTTTCTTCAAACTCACCGCGATATTTAGCACCTGCAATTAACGCGCCCATATCTAAAGCGACCAATTTGCGATCGCGCAAGGATTCGGGTACGTCGCGGTTGACGATCCGCTGTGCCAAACCTTCGACGATGGCAGTTTTACCTACTCCTGGTTCCCCAATCAGGACGGGATTGTTTTTGGTACGGCGCGATAAAATCTGAATGGTACGGCGAATTTCTTCATCTCGTCCGATTACGGGATCGAGTTTGCCTTCTCTGGCAAGTTTGGTTAATTCTCTGCCGTATTTTTCTAATGATTGATATTTTCCTTCTGGATTTTGGTCGGTTACTTTTTGATTCCCTCTCACTTGTTTGATTATCTCTTTGAGTTTGTTTTCGGTTAGATTGAATTCTTTAAATAGCTGTTTGCCGAAGCGGTCATCTTTGGCATAAGCCAGCAGCAAATGTTCGATCGAGATATACTCATCGCCAAAGTCTTCGCGAAATTTGTCGGCGCGATCGAGTAAAGTATCTAAACTGCGTCCTAAATAAATTGATTCCCCTGGATTATTTACCTTAGGCTGACGGTTGATAAATTCATCGGTTTTATCCCGTAGCCGTTGAACGCTGATGTCGGCTTTATTTAAAATACTGGTTGCCAAGCCTTCTTCTTCGGTTAAAGACTTTAACAAGTGTTCGCTTTCGATTTGTTGGTGACTGTTACGCTTGGCGATATCGGGCGTACGAACGATCGCAGCCCAGGCTTTTTCCGTAAATTGTTGTGGATTTGTTGGTTGCATATATTATTATCTCCCCGTAGAAAAAAATGCTCGTAAAATTAGAAAATAGATTGTGTGTTTAAACCCTTGTGAATCTTCGCTAATAGTTAGATTTAAAACAATTCATAGTTTGATTCGATATGAAAATGCCGCTTCGCAATCTGTACTATATGATACAATCGCTCTAATGCTGCGCCGTTTACTCGTGCCGCTTGTCGAGCGTACCTCCAGCCAGGGTTTAACATATTCGTGTACGACCGTGCTTGTCTGTCTAGAGAAAACTGTCTTGGTTTATTATTATTAATTAATTGTTAATAATATTTTAACGAGACTCTACAGTTTCAATTGGTAAGGATAACTCTACTATTGATTTATGGTTTACCAGAGCCAGTTTGGGAAATTTAGCAATAAGAAAAAAAGCTATTAAATATACCCAAACCTAAGTGCAGATTAAAAATTATTTCTCAAAAAAGTTGACTTTCTGGGCAAAAATAGCATCTAATAGTTAGTACCTATGTTCTGAGAAAACATATTTCTGGATAATAAAGTCATGGAAAATTTAACTCCAGTCCAAAAAGAGCTATACGATTGGCTGGTCGAATACATCCGCTCTACTCAGCACGCGCCTTCAATCAGACAGATGATGAAAGCAATGAACTTGCGGTCGCCTGCCCCAGTGCAAAGCCGTTTGGAAAGATTGCGTAACAAAGGGTATATCGATTGGATCGACGGTAAAGCTCGAACTATTAGAATTTTACATCAGCCAGACAAAGGATTGTCAATTGAAGGCGCGATCGCCGCAGGGGGTTTGGTAGAACCGTTTGCCGATGAAAAAGCCAAACTAGATTTATCCGATTTGTTTACCCGTTCGGACTGCTATGTATTAAGAGTAGTAGGGGATAGCATGATTGAAGATTCGATTAGCGAAGGAGATTATGCCATCATGCGATCGCTATCTTCCCAACAAGATGTTAAAAATGGCGATATTGTTGCCGCCAGAGTTCCAGGACATGGTACGACTCTAAAAAGATTCTACCAGGAGCGCGATCGTGTTACCCTCAAACCATCCAATGCTAAATATCAGCCGATTCAGGTTGAAGCCGAGGCGGTAGAGGTGCAGGGATTGTTAGTCGGTATCTGGCGATCGGTGGCGGGTAATAATTAAGCAAGATAGAAATATTTGAGTTACTGTTAATGCTACTTGTTAGCGAGTAATAGTGGATTGCCAGAGTTAAGCCCCAACTATTAAATAGGTAGGCATAACTAAGTTAAAGATGGAGGCAAGCAGGGGAGACAGAGGAATTCTTTGTTTTACATTTAATTTCACCTGACTACTTAACACCCAATCTACTAGACATCAACTTTTTCAATATGCCTACTCTATCTCCATCATTACCAGCTAAACTTTCAACACCGTTAAAAATTGGCTCGGTTACAGTTGAAAGTCGCGTTTTACAATCACCACTTTCTGGTGTAACCGATTTAGTATTTCGGCGGTTGGTAAGAAGATACGCTCCTAAATCAATGATGTATACCGAAATGGTAAATGCCAAAGAAATACATCATCTAAAAACCCTGCCAACCGTTATGGAGATCGATCGCGATGAATCTCCGATAAGTATTCAACTATTTGATTGTCGCCCCGATTTTATGGCAGAGGCAGCGCAAAAAGCTGTAGTCCAGGGAGCAAACACCATTGATATTAATATGGGGTGTCCCGTTAACAAAATTACCAAAAAAGGTGGGGGTTCGTCTTTACTGCGTCAACCAGAAGTAGCCGAAGCTATTGTTAAAACTGTAGCAGCAGCAGTAGATATTCCCGTAACGGTAAAAACGCGCCTCGGTTGGGACGAGAGAGAAATAAATATTATTGACTTTGCCCATAGAATGCAGGATGCAGGTGCGCAAATGCTGACTCTCCACGCCCGTACCCGCGCTCAAGGATACAATGGAACGGCACAGTGGGAATGGATTGGTAAAGTAAAGCAGGTGTTGTCAATTCCCGTCATTGCCAACGGCGATATATTTTCTGTAGAAGCCGCAGTCAAATGTTTGCAGATAACCAATGCCGATGGGGTAATGTGTTCGCGAGGTACTCTCGGTTATCCCTTTTTAGTGGGAGAAATCGATCGCTTTTTAAAAACGGGGCAAATCTCAGCCACACCGACAACGATGGAAAGATTGCAGTGTGCCAAAGAACATCTATTAGGTTTGTGGGAATATAAAGGAATGCGGGGTATCTATCAGTCTCGCAAACACCTGGCTTGGTACTGTAAAGGGTTTACAGGCGCAGCAGAACTAAGAGATAAGCTATCTCGCGTTGAAAGTCTGGAACATGGTTATAAAATTTTAGATTGCGCGATCGCCAGTCTAGAAACCTAGAAGATGTTTAACCTTCATAGCTCAAAATATTTTCTAGTTTTCGGGTTCATCGAACCTGTATTGACCTAGATTTATATTATTGTATTAGTAAGGAGCAGATGTAAGAAATTATAGTAAGGAATTAATATTAATGGTTCAGGCTCGTGTAACTCAAAAAGGACAGGTGACAATTCCCAAACAAATTAGAGAATATCTACATCTAAATGCTGGGAGTAAAATAGATTTTGTGATTGACAGCAATGGAGATGTTAGAGTTATTCCGCTAAACGTTACGGCAGAAACGCTATCGGGAATCTTACATCGAGAAGGAATGGAGTCGGCTTCTTTGCCCCAAATGGAACAATCGATCGCCGAGGCTGCTAGTGATTGGACTCGACACTAACGTAGTGGTGCGCTATTTAACAAAAGACGATGTAGCTCAGTGGCAAAAAGCAACAGAGGTAATCGAGCTAGCCGAATCTTGTTTTATCTGCAATATTGTTTTGTGCGAAGTAGTCTGGGTCTTGAAAGGTAAGCCATACAATTATTCCCAATTAGAGATCGTGAAAACCATCGAACTAATGTTACAAAGTCCTAAATTTGATTTTGAAGATAAATCTCTGGTGTACCAAGCAATTTCCGATACCAAACAAGGAAATGCAGATTTTGCCGACTATCTTATCGGTGCGATCGATAATAAAAACAATTGCCAGTATACTGTCACTTTCGACCGCAAATTAAACAAAGTCAAAAGATTTAACCTTCTAGAATAGAGTCATTTTGACTCGAACTAATTGTTAAAACACTACTGGTTAGGCAACTCCTTATTTTTTTGCCAAAGCCAATTCTTGCCAGTTATCAAAATTACGCTTTACAGTTTTACTTGCTACTTGCTACTTATAAAAAGATGTAGGGATTACCGTCTCTACTGTTTGCAGTCAAATCTTTCTACACTAGATAAAAGAATTTAGTTAAAAGTGTAATTTATTTTTATGACAGATACTGCACGCGATCGCTTTCGTACTGCTTACGAAAACCGCTATACCTGGGACGATAATTTTCCTGGCTACACTACCAAACTAGAACTCAGACAGGGAGACGAAATATATACTGCCAATATTAAAGTTAATTCCGATTTATCTGTAGAAGTTACGGGTATTGAAGACGAACAGGTAGCCGAAAGCGTTTACAATCACATGCGCGACGTAATCACGCATCGCAAGCGCAATAGCTTTGAAAACGCACATGGTAAAAGCAGCTTCAGCTATGGAGAAGAAGATTCTACAGGTGCCGTAGAAATTTTAGTCAAAGGCGACGCTATGGGATCTAACTACAAAATACGCGGTAAAGAAATTACTCAAGTAAGCCGCGTTATGGGACCAATGGCGTTTGTCATTAATACCAATGAAAGTTTGGATACTGGCGAAGGCTATATTTCTACAGGCTATAACGCTATCTTTCGCGATTCTAAAACCAACGAATTAAAAGGCAAGCGCGAATTTGAAGAAAGCTACGAAAAGTTTGGTAACTATTATCTTCCAGACCGTCAAAAAATTGAGGCGATCGACAAAGACAATAACACTATTACTACTGAATTTATTTTTAGCGAAACTAAATTATTAGAACCTGCCGCAGTTGCGTAAAATAGATTTATGAATGTAATTCTTTTTACTAAAGCGATCGCTTTGCCAATCGCGCTAGGATCGATTTAAACCTAGAAATAACAAACAACTCAAACAGATCGACTATGTCATTAGCATTAACCACAGATAACGTAGAAAACGTGTTAGACGAATTGCGTCCTTACCTAGTAGCTGACGGCGGCAACGTTGAGTTAGTCGAAATTGAAGGACCAATCGTCAAGTTAAGATTACAGGGTGCTTGCGGTTCGTGTCCGAGTTCGACTATGACCCTGAAAATGGGAATCGAACGTCGTTTAAGAGAAAAAATTCCTGAAATAGCCGAAGTAGAACAGGCATTTTAATTTTATTCGTAAGGATGTTCGAGAGAACATCCTTTATTTTTAGCCCTTCGGCTCCGCTCGGGGCTAACGTTGAGCGAAGTCGAAACCTTAAAGCAAAATGCTTTTTCTCAGTCGCGTATATATACACTACAATTAACAATCGAACCAAGCCAAATACGCCAGGCGTAAAGCACGCTTTCGCAAAAAGAAAACCATACTTTTACTTTTATAGAATTAAACCGAGCAACAATTGTTTATTTCCTGTTAGTTTTTGCTGTTGCCTATAATGCCAGTCTATTAAAGATAGCTAAAACTTCATAGCGATACGGGGTAATTTTTTTCAATTGCAATTTTTGACTATTTAAAAATAAATTATAAATTTGTCTTATATTAAACAGAGATTAAAGGCTTAATGGTAGCAAAATACAGAGATTACCGGGGCAAAAATTGCAGTTATTTCTAATACAATTTTTGTCCTTGTAACTAATCTTGATAAACTACTATAGTCAAGCTCTATAAGAAGTGACGAAATAATGTACAATAGCTTTTTTGATAATTCCTTAGATAAAAAGAGTCTCAAACAACGTTTACGTAAATTATGTCAGGGCAAGATTGGATTTTATAGTATTGGTTTATATCCAGCTTCTTTAGCATACAATTCAGCAATGCAGAAAAGCGCAAAATCTTTGTTGCTAGCCCCTCGTCCTGGCAGAGAACTATTGGGAGCTTTTTCCGAAGAGGAACTCAAAGGCATGGATCCCAGACATGTGAGCAAACTACATCGTATGTCTAGTCACAAAGAGGGAGACAAATCGGTACCCAATACTTTGGAACATCTCATTGCCAACTGCGACTTGGTAATATTGAGCGCGAACAGTAAATACGTCGAACAAGACTTAACCGAAGCCTGCGCTATTAGAGAAAAACTCAAGCGGAAAAATGTAGTGCTTGGTTGTTTGGCAGGGTCTTTCAACCACGATGAGATCGATAATAATTCTTATGTTCTCTGTGAAAAAAATCCCAATTTAGCTTTTTTCTCTGGTTTTCACCGACATGGTGCTTTACGTCATCCAGTTGACAGCTTTACTGCTAATTTTTGCCATCCCAATGCTTTAACGGCGTTAATAGGAGCGTATTTGCTCGACAAGCTCTCTCCCAATCTTCAAGTTTCTCCTGGTATTCATAATATCGAAGCACAATATCTCAAAGCTGCTAAAAACATGGCTTCAATCTTTGCAGGATTTGGCTACGAACAGCACGAACACAATCCAGGAGTTTTGCCTACTTTGCTGACCTTATTGCTAAATCAGTGTCTAGATCAGGCAGCTACGGTTTCAATAATGCGTCCCGATCGCGAGAAACTGTATAATGAGCAAACTATTGCTTTGACAGAATTAGGCTATGCAGTACCGAGAATTGAGGCAACTCTCAACAAAGGTAGCTATATGGAAAAAGTACGCGACCATACTTTTTCGCAGCTAACCGCTATAGTAGCCGATGTTCGCGGTAGTATGATGCTTCCCGTTACAGGAAAGCCAACTAGAAACTTTCAGGCAGGTCAAGCACTGGCTAGAGGGATGCGCCAAAACGGTCGCTGTCCGACGAATATCGAAGAACTCGAACATTGGTGTAGTGAAGCTGGCTTGAATACTGGTTCTTTAGAAGGTTTAAAAGCTTTGAAATATTGGCCTCAAATTGAAGAGAAGTATGGTATCCCAGGACATGATGCTTCAATGGTCAACCTTCTCTATAAGGGATTATACGGCAATGACATCGAAAAAGATTTTGCCTATGAAGTAATGACTGAAAGTCGCGAACTAACTAACTACTGTCGCGAATCGGTCAGACCGACCCAGGGAAGAAAGTATGCTGATGCTCTAAATAATATCGACACCTTAGACGCTTTGGAATTAATTTCTAATGTAGTTATCGCTGAAAATGCTAAAAAAGCTTTAAATGCCGATACTGAAATCGAAACAAGAGAAATTCACCCAGACGCACCTGCCTACTTACAAGTAATAGAATACATCGAACAAGGAGCATAATCGTTTGGCTGGCAATTTGGTAAATAGGAGTAAACAAAAAGAGAGTGCAGCTAAATTGGGATTAACTTTTCTCTCTTTTTCCAATCGATTATTGTCGATCTATATCGGCAATAGTTGCAGTAATTTTTTCGCATAAAGCCTGATGACACTGTCCATTAGTAGCGACAATACAGCCCCATTTTTTGACATCACCTTGATTGTAATAAACGGGGTTGCCATCGGCATAAGAAAATTCACCACCAGCTTCGGTAAGAATTATTTCTGGTGCGGCAAAGTCCCAATCTTTAGCAGCAGATTTACCCGATAGAGAGATGTAAACGTCAGACTCGCGTTCTAGAAGAGTAGAAATTTTGCCCCCAACGCCGCCCATATGTTTGGTACCTTTAAAAGGAAGGCGATCGATTAACTTTTGAAAACGTTCGTCGCGATGGGTACGACTGACAATTAGATACAGTTCTTTAATCTTGGCGCGATCGCTAACGGTTATCGGCTTGACTTCTCCAGCTTTGGTTTCTACAAAAGTACCGTTGTCCTTGGAAGCAAAATAAATTTTACCTGCTTCGGGAATAGCCACAATTCCAATTACAGGACGACCTTCATAAGCTAGAGCCAGGTGCATTCCATATTCGCCAGTTTTATCGATAAAATCTCGCGTTCCATCTAGAGGATCGATAATCCAGACCCAAGATTTAGCTATAGGTTCAGCTTTTTTAACATCAAAAGTTTCTTCCGAGAGATAGCCAAATTTTTCTTTGCCCAGTTCGGTTTGCAACCGCTCTAAAATATAGTGATTTGCTGCTAAATCGGCTTTGGTAACGGGACCGTCTTTTTTGTCTTTAATTTCTAAGTCTCCTTCCGTGTCGTCGTGGTAGTAAGAGCTTAAAATATCTGCCGCTCCCCAGGCTACCGAGCGAGCTAGATCGAGGATGTTTGCTAATTCGGGTTGAATGTCGTTCAAAATTTACTTCTCATTTAGATCTACTTTTCCCCATCAATATATCTCAAACTTTTATTAGACAGTCAGATTAGCTGCAGAGCTTCAGATGTTAATAAATAAGATAATAAATATCTTGTATAGCAATCGAATAATTGATTCATAGATAAAGTAGGATCGCTATTTAATGAATGTATTATTTCGCTCGACTCGGATTCGTTTGGCTTTGTGGTATGCAGCGGTAACAGCCGTTTTACTTTTGCTGTTTGCTACTGGTGTATATTTTTACGTCCGCAATACTTTAATCGATCGCATCGATGACACTCTCAATCATGTTGTCGAAGTAGTAGATCGTTCTTTAGTAATTCAACCTCTTGCTGCTACAAGAGGCAGCTATGGCGTTAATGTCGATGCCAGCTTTAGTCGCAATGTCAACGGTGTTGAGGACGATCGCATCGAGTTAGAATGGTTCGATCCTCAAAAACAATTGCTGTGGACTACCTTTGAAGAACCGATTGATTTTCCTCTCCATCCCAATCGTAAAGGAGAAACAGTTTATTTATCTGGCGATCGCAGTTTACGCCAAATCGTCCAGCAAGTCGAGCTAGAACATCGAGTACTAGGATATCTACGAGTAAGTCATCCCTGGTTTGAAGTTACCAAACCGATCCGTCAGTTAACCCAGGATTTGATAGTGGGAATTTGTTTGATGGTGTTATCGACAGCAGGAATTGGCTGGTGGTTATCGGGAATCGCGATCGAGCCAATTATTAACTCTTATTCTAGTCTCAAGCAATTTACTGCCGATGCTTCACACGAATTACGCAATCCCATTGCCACAATTCAAACCAATGTCCAAATGGCACTGGCTTATCCAGAGGCAGAACCCCAACTACAGCAAAGGCAGCTAAAGATAATCGAACGTCTGACGCAAAAGTTAGGTAGTTTGGTTAACGATCTGTTATTTCTAGCTCGTTCTGATAGCGGTATGGTCGAGCTAGAGTGGCAGACAGTACCATTAGATGCTCTGCTAATCGAAGTCATCGAAGAACAGAGAATTGCTGCCGAACAGAAACATTTGTTTTTAGGTTTGCATATTGTCGAACCAGAAAGCGACAACAACCTTGTCGATGAAGAGATGTTTACAGTTAAAGGAGATTGGAATCAACTATCGAGACTATTTACCAACTTGATTGCCAATGCGATCGAACACACTGCTTCTGATTCATCTAACACTCATACAGAAAGCGAAACCGATCCTTCTAAGAAAAATCAGACAGGAGCGGTAGAAATAGAATTAAGTTTAATTAAAAAAGGTTCTAAAACGATTCGAGTTAGAGAAACCAAAAATCAAAATTATTTACAGGTAAAAATAAAAGACACGGGAAGCGGTATTCCCGAAGCAGCTATACCCCATATTTTCGATCGCTTTTATCGTGTCGATTCATCTCGCAGCAATCAGCGCAACATTGCCACATCAACAGGTGCGGGGTTGGGACTGGCAATTGCCTGCGCTATTGTCGAAAATCATCGAGGACAAATTAAAGTCGAAAGCGCGATCGCTAAAGGTACGACTTTTACAGTTACTTTACCTCAAGCATAAAAATGTTAACAGATCGGGAGTTAAAGTAATAAATTTGCCACATCAACTTGCTCTATATTTACTAAAAGAACGATGATATGGTTTACCGCTAAGTAATATATCCTGTAGGAGGAGGTTTCGTTCATATTTAGTTGCCTGACGCGCACTAATCAATTTGATGCCATCGCCTCGATATGTGTAAACGACAGTTATAATACTAATTATTTTGACAACTACTTACTTTTATGACAGTCGCCAAAAAAGAATTTATCGAATTACTCTAAAAAGCAATAAGACAAAAAGAGGACATAAAAAAAGGCAAGATAACACCACTTTCTTGCCTTTTTTTTTATTTCTAGCTTAACCGAGCAATTCTTGCGATCGCTTGACAAAGTTTTCGGCAGTGATACCGTTGAAGTCCATAACTTGCCCCGCACTACTGGCGGTTTCGCCTCGTTTCCAGGCAAAGAGATCGCGCTTGCTAGTGCTACGCAGCATTACGGGTTCTAGCATGGCACTAGAGCCGCCTGTAACGCCAATTAAAGCGTCGCCAGCAAAGAGAGATTCAAAATCAGCATCGCTGAGGAAGTTACCTTCAGACTCACTAGCTTCCTGCCAGGCGACATCAGTGGGACGATAGAGGCGACGAGGACTAATTACCGAAACGATTTTAGAACCAATACCCTGTGACTCTAACTGCGCTGCCGCTTCAAAAACGGGAAGCAAAGTCATATCACCAATGACGGCAAAGACAACTTTTTTATCTCCAGAGGTTTCTTGTAAGACAACTGCGCCTTTAGCTAAAGCTTCTCTAGTTTGCTCGAAAGTGGTGCGAACGGGTAAAGGAGATTTACTGGCAGTAATGGTAACACCCTTATTTTTAGTTGCCAAAGCCCACTCGTAACAAGCCTGAATACTGTTGACATCGCAGGGAAATAGAGGAAAGATATTGCCATTACGCATCATGGCAGCAAAATAGTTTTCAATTTCGGGACGTTGATGAGTCCAACCGTTACGCCCCTGTTCTAATGCCCCTGCGGTAAATAAGGTAACGGTAGAAGGAGTCGGATGGCGTAATTCTGCCATTGCCTGTGTAACCGTTTGCCAAATAGGTAAACCGTTGACAGCAAAAGATTCGTAAGAACACCAGAGACTTCGCGCCCCCATCAAAGCTTGTGCCGCAGCCAAACCAGAACAGGCATCTTCACTAAGGGGTTCGTAAACTTGACCTTTGGGCTGTTGGAAGTAAGTTTCATCGGTAGTGGGATGGAGTATTTTTAAGGCGACATTAATGTTATTTATCCCCGATGCCGCATTACCATCGGCGTTGGCAACGATAAAGTCTGGGTCTTGTTGTCCTACATAAGCCGCGATCGCGCCCATTGCCGTAGTAGCGACTTGTTTTTCTCCTCCTACCTCATATTCTTTTAAAGGTAAGTCTCCTAAATCTGGTAAGGGATACTCTTCTTCGGTAACTACAGTGTCTACTGCCGCACCGCCACCAGCACGAAGATAGTTAGTTCTCACTAGTTCCCAGGCAGCAGGAGTTAAAGCCCTGGCTTTTAAAGCATTAACTATATAATCTTTTTCTACGTCGTCACCAGAGTACAGGTTGTGAGACTGTGCGCCACGTTTGTGTACTCCAGTTCCCTTTAGCTGCTTGACGATTAAAACGGTTAGTTTGCCACCTAATGCCGACTTAGCAGCTTTATCTACACCTTCTAGTATTGCCTGGGTAAACGCCAATCTCTGCTCGAAGGAAAACAGGGTACTATCAACATAATCGCTGGTTTGGTTACTGTCGTCGTATTCTTTGGCATCGACTAGAATAACTTCGGTAAAACCGTTACCCGTCCAGTAAGCAATCATCTCATCATTGGTTTGAGTCGAAACCATGCTGTGGTGTTCTTGAGAATAACCATTCCACACCAGGATGGGTAAAAAGTTAGTTACCTGGGGATAGGCAGTTTTAAAATGACCAAAGCTGCTCATTACGTAAGGTTCGCCAATACCGCCATCGCCAATAGTAATGGGAAATAGTACTTCTGGATGGAGTTTTGCCGCTGCCATCGCAAAATGTTGTCCCTGTCCCAAAGGTCCTGCGGGGCTGAGTAACCCTGGAATTTGTCCCGATAAATGCCCCAAAAGCCCGTGCATTTCCCGAAAGCGATCGCGCATATCCTGGACGGTACTAATACCCATCGCTTCTAAGGAAGTATCTAAAAAGACGTTGCTATAGAAACCAGGAGCGTGATGTCCTACTTCGGTCATAATATTTTTATAGCCCAACATTACCAGAGCGGCGATAGTGTCGGCAATACTGGCAAAGCCCCCTGGATGCCCAGACTCTTTGCTGGCGGTAGTTTGTAGGGTTAAATAGCGCAGGGCATCGGCTGCCAACATGGTTTGATAGACGGCGGCTTTATCTGAGGGTGAAGCGATCGCCAAATCTCCTTTTTTTATGGCTGGKTCTCTACCATATTTATCAAAACCAGGTAAAGTGTCTTGAAAATGTTGGATCCCCTGACAAAAAGCGGGAACGTTAGTTGCAACGGTCATAAATCTAGTTGCCTCGTGTAAATAACTGCAAGTGTTAAGTAAATCTTACAGTTTTGCGAGTGAATAAAGCGATCGGGTGTGTTTATGGATGGTATTAAATAATCTTGGCATTAGGACAAAATTACTGTGATGCTTCTCGTTCGAGATGTTTTTCTCCCCAATTACAAAGAGTTTGCAAAACGGGTTCGAGGCTCCTGCCATAGTCTGTAAAAGACTACTCTACCTTGGACGTAACTTCAGGATAGACTTTTCAATGTACGAGATTATATTTTATTTTTCTGGTTCTCTTAATTATTTTGAATTATGATAACTCTGGTAAATGTTTTTACAGTTTCGCCACAAAATCAAACTCAAGCTCTACAAAATATTCAGCAAGTTTATCAGGAAGTAGTAAGCTCTCGATCGGGTTTTATTTCTGCTAACTTACTTAAAAGCAGCGATGGCAAGCGAGTTACAGCAATCGCCTATTGGGAAAGCGAAGCAGATCTACAAGCAATGCGATCGACCCAGAAATTTAAAAACATGATAAGTAGTTCGGAGTTTGAAGCAGCAATTATCTCTAATGAAGGTCATGTCTATAACGAAACGATCGCGATCGATAAATAAACAATGTAGAGCAAAATCTATATCTCGATAACTTCTTAGTAAAAAAGCATAGTAAAAAATACTATGCTTATACTTTGAGTGTAAATTAAACAAAAATGTTAGCTCTAACTCATGCTTGCCAAAATATCGCCAGCATGGGTACTAGTGTTAACGTTACTGTCCACATGAGCGATCTTGCCTTCGCCGTCGATAATATAGGTAACGCGCTTGGCATATCCGCCACCATCGACATCATAGGCTTGGATAATTTTTTTATCGCTATCTACTAGTAAGGTAAAAGGTAAACCATATTTTTCCTTAAACTTTTTGTGAGATGCCCGATCATCGGCACTTACTCCTAAAACTACTACGTCTTTATCCTGGTACTGACTGATATTATCGCGAAAGCTTTGAGCCTGTTTGGTACAGCCTGGGGTATCGTCTTTAGGATAAAAGTAAAGCACTACGGTTTTGCCTTTAAAATCGGCTAAAGAAACGCTGTTTCCTTCATCATCGATAGTAGTAAAATCAGGCGCAGTTGTTCCAACTTCTAAAGCCATAAGTCTTATGTCCTTTTTGAATCTGGTTTACACTTTTTAATAATAAGTCATTGAGATACCTTTGCTCGGATTGAAAAAGCGGATTTGGTATTCTTAACATGAGAAAATACAACTTTAAAAATAGAGATAATTACCGTTTAACATCATGTCTTTCAAATCCAGCATTCCTCTAGATCGCATTCGCTACAACGAAAAAGGCTTAGTTCCCGCGATCGCTCAAGATTACTTAGACGGTACGGTATTGATGATGGCATGGATGAACCGTGAATCTCTGCAAAAAACTTTAGAAACTGGCGAAACTTGGTACTGGAGTCGCTCGCGACAAGAATTGTGGCACAAAGGCGCGACTTCGGGACATATTCAAAAAGTACGGTCGCTACGTTACGACTGCGATAGCGATACTTTACTAATTACCGTTGAACAAATTGGCGATGTTGCCTGTCATACGGGGGAACGAAGCTGTTTTCATCAGGTAGACAGCAGTGAAAACACTGCGTCTCCTATTGCAGATGGAGCATCACGGACGGCTAGAAGTAACGAGGAAACCTCTTTACTCGCGTCCTCCCCAATTCGACCCACCAAAGCCGCACCACCAGCCGACACCCTGTCAGAAATCTATCGCGTTATTAGCGATCGCGCCGCTAATCCTTCGCCAGAGTCTTATACGTGTAAGTTATTAGAGGGGGGTGATAACAAAATTCTCAAAAAAATTGGCGAAGAAAGCGCAGAAGTAGTAATGGCTTGTAAAGATGACGAAAAAGGTGCGATCGCCTCAGAAGTTGCCGACTTGTTCTACCATGTTTTAGTTGCTTTAGCTTACCATCAGGTAGATATCCGCGATGTCTATCGCCAGTTACAGTCGAGGAGAAAGTAGAGAGTAGTTTTCGTAGCGATTGTTAATTTATCAATCGCAATCTAACTCAGCAATAGCTTCAACTTGTTTGTTGGCAGGTTTTTAAAGCCGCTAAATCTAAGGCTACTAGTTTTTCATAGGCATTATCGATATAGCCTTTACCCCTCAAATAACCCGTGTTTGCTCCAGGGAGTATATATTGTAAAGTGTCAGCAGAAAAGCGATCGCGTAATTTAGCAACGCTTTTTATCTGTCGCCACCAATGAAATGTTTTAGCCGTTAGTAGTGGTTTGATTGTTTCTGGCGATTCAGGCAATAGATGTCTGCCAGAAAATAAAACACCGTCTTGCTTATTTAGATACAAACAGCTACTACCAGGAGAATGCCCGGGAGTCCAAATTAAGTTACCATCGGAACTTAAAGCTAGCTCTTCATTAAACGAACTAACTTTTACTTCTGGTAACAGATAAGCTTCTTGTTCTTGTAATATAATTTCACACTTTAATGTTTCTTGTATTTGCCGAACACCTTTGCCTATGCCTCCTCTATGGCTAAAAATCCACCAGCGAACACCGCCGTGTGTTGTTAAAAAATGTTGATGATTCTCATTCCAGGCAGGAGAGTCGAGAAGAACATTACCGCTTTTATCTACAATAAAGTAAGCAGTTCCACCTAATGTATCTCGATTGGGAGCAAAGGCGTATATTCCTGGCAAAACAAGACGGGGAAGTTTGGTATTACTGTTATTAGCATTAATTTCTGTAGACTTTTGGGGCATTCTTAAATTGTGATGTTATTTAAATTGTCTAATTGTTTTCAATATATTTAGTTTTTAGTCATAAATTTAAGATTAAATTCAATTTCACCGAGATTTTCTTGGTGTCAAAAATGAAATATTTTTAAAAATTCAGATTGCTTTTTATGAAACTTTGGTTAATTTTAATTGTACTTAGCTTACTAGCTTATTTTATGGTTAGACGAAGCCTGAAGGATGTAACTAACACACCTATATGGCTGTGTTGGTTGGTTCTGATGCTTCCTGCTTTTATTTGGACTGCCTGGACTTTTGCTTTTGGAACAGAGCAACCTTTGCCTTTGGCAATCTTTTTATTTCCTCTGATTATTTGTCCTATTTTGTATGGTTGGCTAGTGCAGAGAGGAAAACCAGCAAAAGCTACAACTACCACAACTCAAGAACAACCTAACACTACAATGGCTAAATCGGTACAAAAACCTTCTCCTCCACGTTTGATCGACCGTCAGGAAGAAGCAACTTTACGCAACTGTTTTCCTTGGAACATATACTATCTGCAAAACATCGACAATCGACCTCAAGCTATATTTTGTCGGGGAAAACTCAAAACTATACCAGAAAAAGCCTACGCGGAAATAAAAAATAATATCGAGCAGGCTTTTGGCGATCGCTTTTTTCTGATTTTTCAAGAGAGTTTTCGCGGCAAACCATTTTTTGCCTTAGTACCAAACCCCCAGGCTCAAAAAGAATTGCGGCAAGATAACAATTTTGCCCTTGCCATTGGTATGTTTTTGCTTACTTTGGCTACTGCTACATTAGCTGGAGCTAGCATTGGGGAGGTATCTCCAGAAGAAATTTCCGATAATCTCAATTTACTAGTACCTGGATTGGCATACAGTTTACCACTAATGCTGATTTTGGGAGTTAGAGAACTGTGCAATTATTTTACGGCTAATCACTATCAAATTCGCACGTCATTGCCTTATTTTATTCCTTTTCCCTCTTTCTTTTTTGATAATTTTAGTCTGGGTACTCTGGGTGCATTTACACAAAAAAAATCGCCCATTCCCAATCGACAAGCTCTATTTGACGTTGCCATTCTCGGCTCGATTTGCAGCTTTATTTTAACTGTAGTAATTTTAATCTGGGGGCTTTCTCTATCTACAGTAACAACACTTGAAGATTCAACCGAATTTAGTTTTGCGGCTTTCGATCCCCGTATGTCTCTGTTATTGAGTTTGCTGGCTAAATTTAGTTTGGGCAATCCCCTGCAAGCAGGAATGGGAGTCGAGCTTCATCCTTTAGCTGCCGCTGGCTGTATTGGTTTGCTATTTACGACGATTAACTTAATGCCGATCGGACAATTAGATGGGGGACATATAGCTCATGCCGTATTCGGACAAAGAACCGCAATTGCGATCGGACAAATTACCCGTATTTTAGCGCTCTTATTTGCTTTAGTTCATCCTTATTTTTGGATTTGGGCAATTGTTTTATGGTTCATTCCTTTAATCGACCAGCCAGCTTTAAATGATGTTACTCAGCTTAATAATTGGCGTGATGCCTTGGGTTTACTTGCTTTGGCTCTCTTTGTTATTGCGATTCTTCCTTTACCAGGTACTGTGGCGGGTTGGTTGAGTATGTAAAAATAAGGCTTTAGGAGAGTAGAAAGTTACTTTATTTACTCAATGGAAAACAGAAAAAGTTGGTACAAACTTTTTTTTCTGCTCTCAATCTAGAACTTTTAAAACTGCTTGTGCTTGTAGCTTGCTTTTAAACCAAATGACTTGATGGGGTAGATTGGTGAATTTAACTCCTGCCTTTTCTAAATTGAGTCGTTCGGAAATAGCCAATATTATATTATCGGCATCGGCATTGTTTACCTGATAGAATTTTTTTCTTAAATATTCTGGTCGCCAATAACCAACTATTTCTAATAAAAAATCTCTGCCGTCGGGATGCACCAAACGAAAATCGGGAATCATGACGCTACCAGGTAGGGGAATGAGATCTACTTCTCTTTCTAGTCGCCATTCGGTATTAGTTTTTGCCCAGCTTTTGGCAAACGAGGCTTCTAGCATACTATCGTAGGGTTTCCCGGGAGGATAGTGCGTTACCAAACCGCAGCGATCGCTTGCTAAAAAAAATTTACCCGTTTTAACGTTGCCTGAATAAGGGTCGCGGTTTTGTAGTTTGGCTTGCAGACTCCATTTACTAACGTGTAGCAAAGCAGGAATCATTTTTGCTAGTGCCAAACCATAACGAGTGCTGGCTTTAAATAAGCTGGCTGGACCGTCGATAGTTAAAGTAAAGCCAGTATCGGCATCGCCTTCAATGTATGCCATCAACTGAAATAACTTTAAATAGCGAAATAGTAGTTTGTACTCTCCTGGATCGTTGCGGTAGGCATTGATAACTACGTTGCTAGCACGATAGAAGATTCCCTGTACTTGCGAGAGATTGTAGCGATGCAATAAAGCTTCGGCAACGGGAGGCTCGAATTGGGTTAAAATTCGATTTTCTTGTAGGTCGGCATATAAACCCGCTTCTATTTCCTGACGCGATACAATTCGTTTTAGTTCTCCAGTTAGAGTATGAGCGATAGTTTCGATTGTTTGACTGCGATTACGAGGCAGAGTTGCTGTCTTTGCTGCTTCGGAAAATACTTGCTTCCTCAGAATTTGTGGTTCGAGAGGACTTATAATTTCAAAAGTAGAGAAGCTGTTGCGTAATAAATGTGCTAGACCTCTTTTAACTCGATAATCGGGGCTTTCTCCTTCTAGTTCGAGCAATTGTCGATCTAATTCGCCCTGGGTTTTACCCACACAGTTTTGAAAACAGGCGATCGCAGCTTCAGCTAAAGCTATAGTGTAGTTATCGATCGCTAACTTTTTAGGTACTATAGTATCTCCACTATGTCGATAAATTAATAAATCGCTTTTGAGCATGGGAAGTTTTTAATTTTAAAATTAGCGTGAATATTTAAACCTCTAACTATGGCTAAGACAATGTTTAAACCTCTAGAGTGTAGACCCGATAATTATCAAGGATGGTATCAGCAAGGCAATACTTTACGCGAACGAGGTTTTTATCAAGAAGCTTTAGTCAGTTACGATCGCGCTTTAGAATATCATCCTCATGACTATTGGGCATGGTATCGCAAAGGGGTAGTTTTAGAAAAGTTGGGTGATTATCAAGGAGCGGTAGACAATTATCATCGGGCAGCAACTATCAAACCTCATAACTATTGGGCGTGGTATCAGCAGGGATGTATTTATTTTCATGAATTAGGTGTTAGCGAAAAAGCAATTATCTGTTTTGAAAAAGCTTTAAATACTCATCCAAATGATTATTGGACAATTTATCGTTTGGGCGAAGCCTGGCGCGAACAGGCTAATTATGAAAAAGCGATTGCTTATTATCAGCAAGCATTAGAGTTACGTCCTGATGATTTCTGGAGTTACTATCGTCAGGCTGAAGCTTTTCATCAGTGGGGTAAATTAGTCTTGGCTTTGGATGAATACGACCGCGCTTTGACTATTAGACCTAATGATTTTTGGGCTTGGTATCGCAAAGGAACTATTCTAGAACAATCAAACCGTTTTTTCGATGCGATCGCCTGTTACGATCGTGCTTTGGCTACTACTTCTAATTCGGATCGGGTTTGTTATCGTTTGGCTTGTTGTTATCGAGAGTTAAAGAAAACTAATTGGGCGATTACTTATTTGGAACGGGCGATCGATTTATATCCTGAAAAATATTTAGAATTAGCTGTTGCTGAAGAATGGCGAGAGTATTTTCAGCACAATGGTTTTCAATCTTTAATTATGAATAAGAAACGTTTGTATAGTTTGTAAAATTGTTGTTTTCGTTAATAGCGGTATGTATTTGAGATTCGATCGCTCATGCTGCACTATAATTTTTTAATCTAATGGAGCTTATTTTGTAAGAAATTGAAAAATAGAACAAATAAGTCGAAAAAAACAACAAATGTTCGCTCAATATTTCGCTCGTACACTCAAACATTTCGGAATTATTTAAATTACCTCTCAATATTTACGGTCCAGAAAATACTGCATCTTCGATATCTTGACGACTGAGAGAATATTTAAACGAACGATTGATATCCTGCTCGCCCTCTCCTGCTTCGAGGTAACATACTACTAGTTCTTCAATATCCAGACAAATTTCGGCTTTCCAGGCTGGTTTTTCAATATACCAACAGTGAAGATTTTCCCGATCTTGCCGACATCCGCGATCGCTCAACCATTGTTCGATAGTCGGTAAAGAATGATTGTATAGAGGTGTATCAGATTGGGGTAATTCCATAATTCAAACATTTTGCCAGCTAGACAATTATACAAAGATCGAGCTGGTTTCAGCCAGGAAGCTCACCTCGCCAGTAAGCGATCGCTACTACTAACAACAGACACCCCACAAACGTAAAACCTAGAAGTACCAAAACAAAAACCTCACCAGCCGAAAGAGGGCGATCTGTAGGATCTAAATAGGCACTTTTGCCTACTGTTTCTGAAGTTGAATCCCAGTTTGGTTGAATTACATTGAAGCGTGAATAACCAATTTCTAAATCGTAAAGCGATCGCCTTTGAGGATTGCTTAAAGTAGCGTAAGCTTCATTGAGTTGCTGAAATTTAGCTTTGGCAACATCGAGGGGTAATTTAGTCGTGTCGGGATGATATTTTTTGCTTAACTGACGATAGCTACGGCGTATGGCGATGTTAGAAGCAGCAGGATGCAGTTCTAATAGACCATAATAAGTTTGGGCTAATTCAACCTTTGAAGATGCTATTGTAAATCTGGTGTTCGGCTGCCTCTGAGTCACCTTATTTGCATTGACGCTAGGTTAGTCGCTGGAGATTTGTTTTTTTGTATTCTAGTATGAATTGTTGGTTAATTATAGAGTTTTGTTTATATATTTAAACTAAAAACTTTAACTAAAAAGTATACAAGTACTTATATACTATAAAATAGTCCCTACAGGAAGAAATTTGGTGGCAGCAGTAACTTCAGAAATCGAGCAGAGAATCGCACAGCTAAGAGTAGAACTACAGCGAGCGGGTTATGCTTATTACGTCCTCGATCGCCCGATAATGCCAGATGAAGTTTACGATCGCCTGTATCGCCAGCTACAAGAATTAGAAACTCAATATCCCCAACTAATAACGCCCGACAGTCCTACTCAAAGAGTGGGAGACAAACCTGCATCTAAGTTTACTTCTGTAAAGCATCGGATTCCCCTCTACAGTTTGGAAAATGCTTTTAACTTAGAGGAGTTAGAGCGATGGCAGTCTAGATGGCAGAGGCAAGCCTCTAAAGTCAATGATTTTGCTTATGTTTGCGAATTAAAAATTGACGGTTCGGCATTGGCTTTAACTTATGAAAACGGTATTTTAGTTAAAGGTGCAACCAGAGGCGATGGTGTTAGAGGAGAAGATATCACTCAAAACGTGCGTACGATTAAAACTATTCCCTTAAAATTAAATTTAGATAACCCCCCTGCAACCGTAGAAGTAAGAGGTGAGGCATTTTTACCGTTAGATATATTTGAAGCAATCAACCAAGAAAGACAAGAGCGAGGAGAATCCTTATTCGCTAATCCCAGGAATGCTGCCTCTGGTACTTTGCGCCAGCTAGATTCTAAAATAGTTGCCGCTCGCCAACTAAACTTTTTTGCTTACACGCTGCATTTGCCCCAATCAGAGATTAGTTCTCAGTGGGAGTCGCTGGAATTTTTGCAGGAGATGGGTTTTTTAGTCAATCCCAATCGCAAGTTATGCCAGTCGGTAGAAGAAATAGCTGAATACTATCGACACTGGGATCTAGCCAGAAAAAATCTGGCATACATGACCGATGGCGTAGTGGTAAAACTCAATAGCTATCGGTTGCAGCAGCAGCTAGGATTTACCCAAAAATTTCCTCGCTGGGCGATCGCGCTTAAATATCCAGCAGAAGAATCTCCCACCGTAGTTAAAGATATCATCGTTAATGTCGGGAGAACGGGAGCGGTTACGCCAATGGCAATTATGCAACCCGTACAGTTAGCAGGTACGACCGTACAAAGAGCGACGTTACATAATAGCGATCGCGTTGCCGAATTAGATCTGCGT
Organism: Myxosarcina sp. GI1; assembly: GCF_000756305.1. Lineage (NCBI taxonomy): Bacteria > Bacillati > Cyanobacteriota > Cyanophyceae > Pleurocapsales > Pleurocapsaceae > Myxosarcina > Myxosarcina sp. GI1. The sequence continues at coordinate 260,441 of NZ_JRFE01000026.1, read as the reverse complement.
GTTGGCGACACGGTAATCGTTCACAAGGCAGGAGAAATCATTCCCGAAGTAGTGCGCGTTCTAATTGAGTTACGTCCTGCCAACACCCAACCCTATCAAATGCCCAGTCATTGTCCTGAATGTAACTCGCCTTTAGTTCGTCCTTCAGGTGAGGCGGTGACTCGCTGCGTCAATAGTTCCTGTCCCGCTATTTTAAGGGGTAGCATCATTCACTGGGCTTCTCGCGACGCGCTCGATATTCGCGGTTTGGGGGAAAAGATTGTTATCTTGCTAATCGAGCGGGGTTTGGTTAATTCTATTGTCGATCTTTACTCTTTAGAGGTCGAACAAATTGCCGATCTAGAGAGAATGGGAACTAAATCAGCAGCAAAATTAGTTGCAGCGATCGCCGCTTCCAAACAGCAACCTTATGCCAGAGTTTTATATGGTTTGGGTATTCGCTATGTCGGCAGCGTTAACGCTAAAATACTAGCGGAGAATTTTCCTACCATCGAACAGTTGTCCTCAGCATCTGTAGAGACTCTAGAAGCCGTTTATGGTATTGGAACGGAAATTGCGCGATCGCTTAAGGAATGGTTTGAAATTACTGCCAATCAAGCATTAATTAATAGTTTACAAAAGGTAGGACTGCAATTTCAAAATTTTTCGCCAACAGATAACGCTACTCAGTCTACATCCCTGACTGGAAAAACCTTCGTAGTTACTGGCACTTTACCCACTCTCAAACGCAACGAAGCTAAAAATTTAATCGAGCAAGCTGGGGGCAAAGTTACGAGTGCGGTAAGCAGCAAAACCGACTATGTAGTAGTTGGCGAAGATGCAGGTTCTAAACTAGCCAAAGCCCAACAACTTGGAATTACCCAACTTACCGAAGCACAGCTTTTAAAGTTAATCCAGGGAAAGAGTTGATACCAAATCAACTATTATCTCGTTAAATAATCTAATCTTGTTAAATGTTCCTTGGAAATTAAAACCTTTTACCCGACATTCCGCACATAAATTTTGTTTCTCAATAATTAATTGGCTAAAAATCATCTATAAATACTTGTTATACAGTTATTTCAGACAATTAATTACTAGAAGCGCGATCGCCTTTCTTGCTGAGTTTAATTTGTGAAGTGCGATTGCCTTTGGCACTGGCGAAGCCAATCGCTGCATACGAGCTAAAATCAAGTAAATTCAATTAATTATTTCTTTGAGCTAATTACCTGCGGAATGTCGGTTTTACCTTTTACCTTTTGACTTTTGACTTTTTTACTCAATCCACTCCACCTTATCTTTAATTGGGCTGCGATCGCTCTTAGTAGCAGGATTATCGCTATAGCCAAGATATAAATATCCCAAACAACGATCTTTAGGATTTAAACCCAAAAACTGTTTTAGTTCGTCTGTGTAGGTCACTCCTCCCGAACCCCAAAAACTACAGATTCCATAGGCTGCTGCTGTTAATGCCATATTTTGCACGCTACAGGCGACTGCTTCTATTTCTTCTATTTCTGGTATTTTTTCGGATTTCTGACGCTGCATACAAATAATTATTACATGAGAAGACTTAAGTAAATTTGTCTTCATTCTTTCGTATTTTTCAGGCTGAAATTTTTCTGCTGGAGTAGTTTGTTTGTAAAGATCTGCTTGAAATTTAGCTAACTTTTCTAAACCAAGGTCGCTAAAAACTTTAAATCGCCAAGGTTGTGTTAAACCGTGATTGGGTGCCCAATTAGCATTTTCTAAAATTTGCCAAACTAACTCGGGTTTTATTTTTGTTCCATTAAAAAAACGAGGTTTGGTCGAACGTCGCGATTTTATCAATTGATTGAATTGACCAATAAAATTATCCATCAAAGTGAGACGAAGACTACCTAATTAATATTATCTATTTTTTTTATACCGTAATTATACTGAAAAAATGTGTCTTTAAAATAACACGATTGCCACCCGCTCCGTTTATTACTAATGTTTAAATCTAAATTAGGTTATTGAAAGTTTATAAGCTAGATTAAAAATAATTTTCCATTGGAGATAAACACTCTTAAAAAAGAGTGTCAAAAATAGACATTGAGGTTAAATTATTTATAGATTATGTGATTTTACAGTTTTTTGACCTTTTATCACGTTGCTACTGTTCGGTTAAATGAATATTTGCCCCTAACCAGATCGACTTACGTTTGATTCTGTACCTAAATAAATTTAGGGATACATCAACCGAATACTTTAACCAGCATCCAAGTTTAGACTTTCAATGTATTACTTATGAAAGAAAATTTATCCAAAGATAATAAAAAACTGCTACTTATTGATGATGACCCTAATTTGATTTTACTTGTAAAAGATTATCTAGAATTTAGAGGTTACAATGTGGCAACTGCTGAAAATGGTCGCGAAGCATTAGAAGTTCTCGATCGCCATATTCCCGATTTAATTATCTGTGATGTGATGATGCCAGAAATGGATGGTTATGCTTTAGTCAAGCATATTAGGGAAGAACCAACAACTAACAAAATTCCCGTTCTATTTCTTTCAGCCAAGGGTCAAAGTCAAGATAAAGTTAAAGGTTTGAATGAAGGTGCTGATGTTTACATGGTCAAACCCTTTGAGCCAGAAGAATTAGTAGCTCAGGTAGAATCTTCTCTCAATCAAATCAAGCGTTGGGAACAGGGAAGACCTAGAAGTTTGGACGGCGCGCCTTCAATTAAAGTTCCTCATAATGTCGAGTTAACTCCAACTGAAATAAAAGTAGTTCAGTTGGTAGCTAAAGGGATGGCTAATCGAGAAATTGCCGAGAAGCTGAATGTCAGCCAGCGCACCATAGAAAGCCATGTCTCTAATATGCTAAATAAAACTAGCCTCAATAATCGTACTGAGTTAGCGCGCTGGTCGATTGAAAGCAGTATGGCGTAGAAGGTAAAAGAGTGACGGTAGTTGCCTTATTAACGGCAAGTTAATAGGGCGATCGCGTAATTCTGATGCCTTTCAGGCTTATCGCGCTCGGCGCGCTGCCTGAGTCCCAAGGATTTGCTTTCGCAAACGCAATCGGCAATCGTGAAAAAAAATAATGATGGTAAAGATAAAATCTGTTATTATAAATACCTGATGCTGGCGTAGCTCAGTTGGTAGAGCAGCTGATTTGTAATCAGCCGGTCGCAGGTTCGAGTCCTGTTGCCAGCTTTGATAAAATAAGCGATACAACGGCTTTATAGCCTATTATAAGACCTCGAAAAACCCTCAAAAACATCCAGAAACCTGTAAAATTTAGATTGAATTAGATCGGACTAGGATCGATGGCTGAAGGGCAAATACAGCGACTGCTGGCACAGGCGAACGCTCGCTTGAGGCAGTCGCTTAGTGTAGTGGTCGTTTTTAGAAGAGGTCAAAAGCTATCTCTAAGAAGAGTGTTGCCGTCAAAACCAGCAAAAGGCGTATATTTATTCAAATTTCGCGCCTCAGATTATTTCACTCTCCCAGCCAAGCGATTGCACTTCTAATCCATTCTTCCACGTTAGGATTTTTAAGGAGTAGATCGTTTTGACTTATAGCATTAATCGCACTTTCGATTTCTTCGTTGCTATATCCCAAAGCTAGTAAAGTCATTTCCAAATCTTCGAGGATTTCTGGCTTGGGAAGAGAAGAAGATGCGGGTTGGTCGATGGCTACCCCAGCTAATTTACGCCATTGAGATAGTTTGGTTTTAAGTTCTAGAGCGATGCGTTCGGCAGTTTTGTTTCCGACACCAGGAATTTTAGTCAATGTAGAGATATTCCCCGATACAATTGCCCCTACCAAATCCGAAATTCCTAAAGTATCGATTGCCGCAATTCCCAACTGCATTCCAATACCGCTAACTCCTACTAACTGACGAAATAAATCTCTTTCGGCAGCAGTGGCGAAACCATAGAGAATTTGTTTGTCTTCTTGTATTTGCAAATAGGTAAAAATTTGTACGGTGGCAGAATTTTCAGTCGATAGCTGCTGTACCAAACGAGAGGGAACTTGAATTTCGTAGCCGATGTCGTTAACTTCTAAGATTAAAATGTGGCGATTGTTAATAGTTTTAACAATTTCAGTATTTATGCCTTTAAGATAGCTAATCATTAATAGAGTTAAGAGCTACAGAATTTTATTCAAATTCTAAACAAAATTAAAATACTTTAAACCTTCTAAAATTCCTCCAGCACAAGCCGCCTTGGCAAAATAGAGCGATTCGTGTTTATTTTCTCGATACCATTGACTCAATTCAGGTTTGGCATTGCCAACAATAATTCCTTTTTCTTCCCCTATAAACAAAGCAACATCGTTACCAGAATCACCACAGGTAACGGTGTCACAAGCAGCTATATTCCATCTATCGCGTAAAAACTGTACTGCCAAACCTTTGTCTCCATTAGGTGGGAGCAGGTCAAGATCTTGACCGCCGCTATATATTAATTTTACCTGATAACCGCGATCGTAAAGGGCGGTTCTCAATTTATTAATTACTTTTTCAGATACCGATTGTGCTAAATAATAACTAATTTTAAAGGGATTTTGTTCGGAATCGGGCTGAAACTGTAGATCTTCAAACTTACTAGCAATAGATACTATTTCCTCACGATTCCATCCCTGAGACAAAATCTTTTCCCACTCAGGATCGCAAACTTCTTTATTAGAATCAAAATACATTTCTGTCCCCACAGAAGTTATTAAAGCATCTGGAGACAACAACAACTTTGCCTTTGCTAACAGTCGATAGAGATATAAAGAACGTCCAGTTGCATAAACTATTTTGGTACCATACTCCTGACGATGTTTGGCTAAATGTTGATTGAGAGTTTTTAAAGCTGGATCGTCTCCAACCAAAGTATTGTCTAAGTCGGTTACAAATAAAAAAGGCTTCATATCTGCATATTGAATTATAGTTAGATGTTTTAAACCATAGTTAACAGCGGCGATCGAACGCTCGTACCAATAAAACTCAATCTAGCTCGTTCTAGTTCAAAGGTTTAAAAAAGATCGATCTTCTTGGCATTTTAGTCGGTAAACTCAAACATCAAGCATAAAATATAACCTCCTTTTTAGTTATTTGCTACCAAACGCTTTTTAGCCCTGTCAAATTTTAGTTTAGCCTCTCAATTAACAAACTAGTCTTTACAATTGCCGACAGAAACTGGTTAGCTGGAGAATGGTTAGAAAGATACTGCTACGTCACCAAGACGCAACAGAGCTTTTTCTAACTTCGTCAAAAATTACTTTGATAGTCTAAATCCTAATTTTGATAAGGGGATTAACGCTTTGGGTGTAGAACTTCGCAGTTATGTTTATTTAGATAGATTACAACTTCAGCACGCAGCCTATATTGGTACTGTGGCATTAGGGTTTTTGCCGCTGCCAGGGGATGCTTCTTTATGGATTGAAATTTCTCCTGGAATTGAAATCAATCGTATTACCGACGTAGCTTTGAAAGCTGCTGTAGTAAGACCTGGCGTTCAATTTGTCGAGCGTCTATATGGATTGCTAGAAATTCATGCGAGCAAACAAGGAGAGGTTAAGGCAGCAGGTAGAGCAATTTTACAAGCTTTGGAAGTAAGTCAAAAAGACTGTCTCAAGCCCAGGGTAGTTTCTAGCCAAATTATCCGCAATATCGATCCCTATCAAGCTCAGTTAGTCAATCGCAATAGTCAGGGACAAATGTTACTAGCAGGACAAACTCTATATGTTCTAGAAGTTCAACCCGCCGCTTATGCTGCTTTAGCAGCGAATGAAGCCGAAAAAGCAGCACTGATTAATATTCTTAAAGTCACCGCTGTAGGTAGTTTTGGGCGATTGTATTTAGGAGGAGAAGAACGAGATATCATCGCTGGTTCGCAGGCAGCCCTTACAGCAGTTGAAAGTATTGCTGGTAGAGATACTTTTAAAGACAAAAAATCTGAATAGCTCGTCTTAATTAAAAGTAAATTACGAACCAACCAGATCGAGAGATAATAGAGTTCGGGAACGTTTAAATAGCAATAAGATCGGTCGATCGCGGTGCAGAGGTGATAAAGTTGGCAAATGTAGAACATCTAACTAGATTAAAACGGGGTGCTAAAAGCTGGTTTAAATGGATTGACGCTGGCGATCGCCTCGAACCCGATTTAATTGATGCTAATCTTAAAGGCGTTAGTTTACAGGAAGTGTATCTAGCTAGAGCTAATTTGACCAGAGCTAATTTACGGGCGGCAGGATTAAATGATGCCAATTTAAGTAGTGCCAATCTACAAGCCGCAGAATTGAGAAATGCTAGCCTTAGCAAAGCCAACTTAAGCAACAGCAATTTACGTTTTGCCAATCTAGCCGATGCCGATCTCAGCCTGGCTAATTTGATTGGTGCAGATTTACGAGAAGCTAGCTGTCAGAGAATTAATTTTACTAGTGCTAATCTCATCGGCACCTCAATGAGAAAAGCTAACCTCGAAGAAGCTAATTTTATGACAGCCAAACTCGATCGCACCAATCTCAGTGAAGCCCATTTAACCAAAGCTAATTTTATGGAAGCTAGCTTGGAAGCAGCTAATTTATATCAAGCAGAACTGCAAGAAACTTATTTTTATAAAGCCAATTTACAGAGCATAAAAGCGATTTCCGCTCATTTTTGTCGTGCTTATCTATTCGCTGTCGATCTAACTACCGCCACTGCCAGCGATAGTGATTTTCGTTGGACAAACTGTAGCTACTCTAGTTTTAATAATGCCAATCTAAGCCATGCAGATTTTAGCGGTGCTATTTTAACCAAAACCGATTTTCGCGGTGCTAATTTAGCAGGAGTCAATTTTAGAGGAGCTAATTTATTTAACGCCGATTTGCGCGATACAAATTTAACAAAAGCAAATGTTAGAGAAGCGGTGTTAGATGGGGCAATAGTTGAATAACTGGAGCTTGTGGTTCGATCTAGCAGCTAATTTAAATAAATTCACTGTTGACACAGAAAGTATAATTTTGGTAAAAGTTTGTTTCAACCGCTCGATCTGGTCTGTAAAATTATTTTAGTCTTATTACTTAAATTAAACTAACGGCTGTGAAAGATCTTTTTCCCAAAAAGCAAGTACCATTGAACAGCAATCGCTCTCCGTACAAAAGTAAAACTACTTTTGAACTTAGAATAATCATTATTTTAGGTATTTTGGCAATGACCTTAGTTGCTATTTGGTCTGCTAATCGACACCAGAAAGCCCAAACAGCAACTAACAGACAGTCTTCAATTTCTTTGGAACGCCCCCGCTTTTTTTCGCGGAACAAGCCAGAGAATTTAGCATTAGACCAAAGACTCAGTCTGGGAGAACGAATTTTAGTTAAAGCCGACAATAACCCTGCCAAGCAGTCAGCAGTAGCAAAATACGCTTCAGGAATGTTTTATGATGCTCAAAGACAGTTTCGCGATTCTCTGACTGTGTTTCCTAACGATCCCGAAGCTTTAATCTATTTAAACAATTCTTACGCAGCAGCAGAACCCAATACAGTTACTATAGGCGTTAGCGTTCCTATTGGAGGCAGCCTAGACGTATCTCAAGAAATATTGCGCGGAGTAGCTCAGGCTCAAAACGAAATAAATCAAGAAGGAGGAGTAAATCTTAATGGCAAACGGAGTTTGGTACAAATTCAAGTAGCCAATGACGATAATTATCCCGAAACCGCCAGAGAAATTGCTACCAATTTTATTAACAATCCGCAAATTATAGGAGTAATCGGACACAATTCCAGCGACTCTTCGATTGCTGCCGCTCCCATATATGAAAAAGCTGGATTAGTCATGGTTTCACCTACCAGCGTTGCTAGAGAAATATCTCATGCTGGAGACTATATATTTAGAACTACTCCTAGCAGTAGAGCTTTAGCCAGCACTTTAGCCGAATATGCAGCTAATACGATTCACCGCAAAAAAGTTGCTATTTGTAATGATTCTGCTTCTCCAGCCAGTACATCTTTTCAAGAGGAGTTTTCCCTAACTTTGTTTGAGTTGGGGGGAGAAATTGTCGCCTCAAATTGTGATTTCGCCAGCGGTGGGTTTAATCCCGATGCAGCTATTTCTGAGGCAATTGCCAATGGAGCAGAGACATTATTAGTCATTCCTTCAGTAAACAATATCAATCAGGCTTTAGAAGTAGCGAGAGCCAATCGCAATCGATTGCCCATACTCGGCAATCATTCGATGTACACTTATGAAACTTTAAATGTAGGGCAAGATGATATTAACGGCTTGGTGTTGCCCGTAGCTTGGCATCCAGCAGTAACTAAGGGATCTGATTTTAATCAGGGAGCTATAAAATTGTGGGGAATGGAAGGCAGTTGGCGTACGGCTATGGCTTATGATGCAGCTAAAGCAATTTTTGCTGGTCTGGATCTAGCCGAAAATCGCCAGCAACTGCGCCAAGTATTATCCAATCCTGGGTTTAATTCCCAAGGGGCAACGGGTAAAGTTGAATTTTTACCTTCTGGCGATCGCAAGATGGAGGCAACTTTAGTTAAGGTACAATCTGGCTCGGCTTCGGGTACGGGTTATGACTTCGTGCCTATAAGTTCGGGAAACTAAATTGGGGTTAGTTAGCAGCAGGAGAAGCAGAAAATTTAGGGACTTGGGAATTTCACTCGCATGCTAGTCGAGAGCCTCGCCGCAGCCTCTGGAGAGGCTCGCCTTCGCGAAGCGCGTTCTTCGGCTCGGTGTAGCCGACCGAGAGATATTCAAGTCTCCTATTGTCTTTGTCTCCCAGTCATTTCTGCCTTCTGTCTTTTCTAGCCAACTACTTTTTTTTCGACTCTAGATGAAAAAACGCAGCATAATTTTTGCCTAGCATTGAGAAAAGTATCTTATTACAGTGTCTCAGACCGTAAAAATAGGATAATTTATTTAGTATAAAAAAAAGATTTTGTTATTAGAGAAAACCACAGTATGCACTTAAGTGAAATAACTCATCCCAATCAGCTACATGGCTTATCAATTCGGCAACTAGAAAATATCGCCCGTCAAATAAGAGAAAAACATTTACAAACAGTTGCTACTAGTGGTGGTCATCTCGGACCTGGTTTGGGAGTAGTAGAATTGACTATTGCTCTCTATCAGACACTAGATTTAAACCAAGACAAAGTAGTCTGGGATGTAGGACATCAGGCATATCCTCACAAACTGCTCACAGGAAGATATCATCGCTTTAGTACTCTACGTCAGAAAGACGGTATTGCTGGCTATCTCAAGCGTTGTGAGAACAAATTTGATTGTTTTGGAGCGGGACACGCTTCTACTAGCATTTCAGCCGCTTTAGGTATGGCTTTAGCTAGAGATGCCAAAGGAGATGACTTTAAATGCGTGGCGGTTATTGGCGATGGTGCTTTGACTGGCGGTATGGCACTAGAAGCAATAAATCATGCAGGACATCTGCCCAACACCAATCTGATGGTAGTTTTGAATGATAATGAAATGTCGATTTCGCCTAATGTAGGAGCAATTTCTCGTTATTTAAATAAAGTTCGTCTATCAGACCCAATTCAGTTTATTTCCGATAATTTAGAAGAACAATTCAAACAACTACCTTTCTTCGGTGAATCTTTAACCCCCGAAATGGCAAGAGTAAAAGAGGGAATGAAGCGTTTAGCGGTTCCCAAAGTAGGAGCGGTAATTGAAGAATTGGGCTTTAAGTATTTTGGTCCAATTGACGGACACAACCTATCAGAATTAATATCTACTTTTAAACAAGCACATAAAGTAGCTGGTCCCGTACTGGTTCACGTAGCTACTACTAAAGGTAAAGGTTATGAAATTGCCGAACGCGATCGCGTTGGTTATCATGCTCAAAACCCGTTTAATTTGGCTACTGGTAAGAGCGTTCCTGCTGCCAAACCCAAACCACCTAAATATGCTAAAGTTTTTGCTCATACCCTCACTACCCTGGCAGAAAATGACCCCAAAATTATCGGTATTACCGCAGCGATGGCAACGGGAACGGGGTTAGACAAATTACAGAAAAAACTTCCCAAACAGTATGTCGATGTCGGTATTGCCGAACAACATGCCGTAACCCTGGCTGCTGGTTTGGCTTGCGAAGGGATGAAGCCCGTAGCGGCAATTTATTCTACTTTCTTACAGCGGGCATACGATCAGATTATTCACGATATCTGCATTCAAAAGCTACCAGTGTTTTTCTGTTTAGATCGGGCTGGTATTGTTGGTGCAGACGGTCCTACCCATCAGGGAATGTACGATATAGCTTATTTACGCTGCATTCCCAATATCGTCGTGATGGCACCCAAAGACGAAGCCGAACTACAGCGCATGACAGTGACGGGAATAAACTATACTGAAAGTGCGATCGCCATGCGCTATCCTCGCGGTAGCGGTGTTGGCGTACCTTTAATGGAAGAAGGTTGGGAACCAATCGAGATTGGTAAAGGTGAAATTCTCCGCAACGGTGACGATATTTTATTAGTCGGCTATGGCGCGATGGTGCATCCGACTATGCAAGTAGCAGAAATTCTCAACGAACACGGTGTCGAAGCAACGGTAATTAATGCTCGTTTTGTTAAGCCATTAGATACCGAGTTGATTTTACCTCTAGCCCAACGTATTGGTAAGGTAGCAACTTTTGAAGAAGGCTGTTTGATGGGCGGTTTTGGTTCGGCAGTAGTTGAAGCCTTACAAGACAATGATGTATTAGTTCCCGTCAAGCGTTTTGGCGTACCTGATAAGCTAGTCGATCACGCTACTCCAGATCAGTCTAAAGCCGATCTGGGCTTGAGCAGTCCACAAATGGCAGAAAACATTCTTAAAGCTTTTTTTGGTAGCAAAGAACCTTCTGTTGTCGGTTAATCATTTTTAGAGCTAAATATAACAATTTTTTGTAGGGTGGGCAAAGCCCACCTATTTTTTTAACGAAAGTAGCTTAAACTCCTTTACCCTTTACCCTTTTACCACCTGTTAATAGCATATCTAAACAGGATTTAGTATAAGATGTCCAATAATTATCATAAACATTAATTTAATATCTATTTGTTCGGTAATGCGATTGCCTAAAAATTTAATTTATTAGAAAATGCTTTTCAGCAACGCAAAGTTCTTTGCTTTGTTCGATCTGGCAATCCCTATTTTGGTTTGTGTAAACTTATTTTTTGTCAACCGCTTAATTTATTCTTGATTTTTTAATCAACTAATTTCTATAATTCTGAGCAGATTGTTGATGAAGCAAAAGGATAATGGCGATCGCAAAAGGGCAAGATTTTTTCGCTCCCAATCCTCAAGATATAGATAAAGGAAACTATCTGGTTTTTGAAACAGATCGTCAGGCTGAAATATTGGATTGGTTGGGGTGCAAAAATGTACCAACGGTAGAAAAAGATCGATTTATTCATAGCCTAATTAACTTCAATGATAATTGCAGTGGCTTTTTTGAATTTAGGGCTTATTTCCTAGCAGCTAAATATCTAGCAGCATTTCCCAATAGCAGTTTTGCAGATGAAATAGCCGAACAGCTACTTGATTGGAGTCAGGGCAACTTCTGGTGTAGCAAGAGTAAGATAGACTTTAATCAAACCATAGCTAAGGAAGCAGATAAAGCTCTTAAAATAACCGATTGTAGACAAGCAATTTCTGCTTACGAACAAACAATCCAAAATACACAACAAGACGAGCTGCTCATTTCTACAGCACAAAAATTACTTGAATTAGCTCCCAAAAACCAGATTGCGATCGCAACTATAAAAGATAGATTAGCAAACAGCGATAGTAATAGCGAACTTTCATATTTAGTTAGTCTATGTAGTAAATATAAAATAATTACCAGTATTGCGATCGAGACATCAATCAAACTTTTAAAGCAAATAAAACCAAACGATCTGCCAGAAGCTGATGCTTGGGTAGGAAATACGTTTTATTATTTAAACGAAATAGCTGTAAATAATGAAAATACAATTGATGCTTTAATTGTCTTTTTGAAAAGAATGGCGCGTTCTAATGGCTACAGCTTTCTAATTGAATTAGCCCTTCAAACACTTAGTATAATTGCTCAAAGAAACGGTAATGCGATCGAATTTCTCGAAAGTTTTATCGAGGAATATGCTTTTACTGATTTTAACCATTTATCTGCTAGAGCTTTATGGACAATAGATCCAGACAATTTCAAAGCAGTATATACTGCTCTGAAATTTTTGGATAATGAAAATCGGCCACTTGCCGCACAGGAAGTTGCATACTGTTTGTTGGAAGATAATCAAACTTATATAAACCTGTCTGACAAATCTTTAAATAAAGTAGTTTCTTACCTAATAGATCTAATTTATCAAGATTACCAATTTCAGCAGAAGCATAGAGAACGTGCTGAATTAGTCAGTATGAATGGCTGCTATATAAATATTTTAGGCAAAATAGCGCAAACCAATAAAACTGCATTGGAAGGACTATGTTTTTTATTAGAAAAAGTTCGAGATGAGCATTCAAAAATGTTTATCTATCTCGCTTTACCTAAAGCAGCGAGAAGCAGCAAAGCTTTGAATATTATTTATAGTCTTTTAGAATCTATCAAAGATGATTGGCAACAATACAACATAGCTAGAAAGATTTTGGTTCGAGACCCAAACAATAAAGTTGCTTTGGATATTTATCACAGATTATTAAACATTTTAGATGATAAGCATTCTCGCTTAGAAATAGCTAAAAAGTTAGCTTTGTCAGATTCGAGTAATAAGGTCGCAATTAATACTCTCAGTGAATTAATTTATATACCAAGTTTACACAATTGTTTGAACGAGCAGGAACTAGCTTTGCCTGTATTAGAACCAATCGATCCAAGCAACAGGTTAGCTATTAAAGCTTTAGAAGAATTTGCTAAAAAAACTAAAGATCGAGATGCGCTAATTTATATTATCAAGCACCTAAAAAGACTCGATCCAGGAAATGATGTGGCGCAAAAAAGGCTCAATAGGATAATTGCTGCGGTAATCAATTCGATGCAAACTCACGATCGCAATAACGATACTTGTCTAATGAATGTTGCTATCTATTGGCGAGAATTATGAGTAGCCAAATGCTTCCTGATATTATTCAAGCTCTTAAGCCTTATTTAAAAGAACATAGTTCACCTGGCTACGATAATCATCATATTGCCTGTGGAATTATTTGGGATTGCGCCAAGAAGATGAGCTATCTTGATTTTTATCGAGCTTGGCATACACAAACTAGCAATCTATCAGTTGAATCACGGCGATCGCCATAGAATTAAAAATAGACTCAAGAAATACTTTGGTGCGTTCGCCGAATGTAATGTATAGATTGATATTGTAATTGATAGTAATGCGATCGCTATTTTACTGCTACTGACTTTGATTCAATCCACAACCCAAACAGGCGCAATCATTCGGCTAATTTTCTTGGCACGTCACGATACTTCGCGCATAATTGCTTCTGCTATTTCCATTTGACTAGCAAATTCTTCATCATAAGGACTTAATTCAATATAAAAAGAATGAGATCGAACCAACCCAGTTATAATATTTGTATTACTCAAGCCGAAAACTATGTATAAAATCAAAATTCGCAAAGTTGGTAATTCTCTTGGTGCAACAATACCTAAAGAAGTATTAGAGAAATTACGAGTTAGTGAAGGGGATACAGTATTTGTTACTGAAACACCTGATGGGGTTAAACTTTCTGCTTACGATCCTGAGTTTGAAAAAGCTATGGCTATTTACAAACAGGGCAGCCATAAATATAGAAACGCAATGAAAGAATTGGCTTGATGAAAGAACCGATTTGGGTTTCAGAAAAGATAGTTTTAGCTATTCATGAGGATCAGTTGGCGCAACATGGCGGAAGCGCAGGTATTAGAGATGAAAATTTACTAGGTGCGAGTTTAGCTAGACCAAAACATCTTTTTGCTTATGGTAAGCCAAAGATTTTTGACTTAGCAGCAGCTTATGGTTATGGTTTAGCAAATAATCATCCTTTTATAGACGGGAATAAGAGAACTGCTTTTATGGTTATGTATACCTTTCTGGGTTCAAATGGCTATTGGCTGGAGGTAGAAGAAATGGAAGTAGTGGTCAAAATGGAAGGCTTAACCATGAATCAGGAAACTCAGAAATCTATAGCTTTGTGGTTAGAAAAACACTCTACCTCTGGTAATTAAAGATCGCCCCTTTTAACTACGACCAAATTAAAACCAATCTAGCTAATTTTGATTTTAAAACTTTAAATAGATCTGTAATTCAAACTTTAAAAGATGTTCTTGTTGAAGAAATGAGCGCTCGCATAGGAAAATTGAGTTACGAAGCTCTAACCAATTCGATCGAAGCAATACCCGATCCGATCTTAAATCAAATTCAAGGCGTTCGAGATTATGTCACTCAATAAATTGATACTACGAAGCAAACAGCTTTAGATAAGGTTGAAGCCCTTAAACAACAAACGATTAAACAAGCAGAAGAAACCCAAAAGGCGATCGCAGTTGCTACTTATTGGTTATTTGCAATTACTTTTACCTCGATTGTTAGTTCGGTTGTTGCAGGAGTTTTGGCAACTAAAATTTCTTGGTAGTCCTTACAGATAGGACAGAGCAAGCAGCGATCGCCCAATGTTTCCACAAAGTTCGCTACACTTATCTTCATATAGTCGAGCAATATCGAAAAAAAACTTATAACGGTAAAACAAGAACAGTTAAGAGTAAAAAGCCTGATTTCGGCAGTAAAACCCAGAATACCTTTTATATCGAAAGATTTAATTTAACCTTGAGGCAAAAAATCTCTTATTTACAAGATCCTGTCTTGGATGAATTACAGAATAGAACAGGCTTATTTGTGAATGTTACAGAAAGAGCAACAGGAAATGGCGGAGATATTTTTATCAAAACTAGCTAATTTTGTACCCATCGAACTCACGTCGTTTCATTACAAAACTTTGCAATCAATGGTTTTGAAGCTGGTTCTTGGCGTAACCTGACAAATACTGCCTATTTAAATTAATAAATTTTTTTATAATGACCGTTACTCCTCATAGAAAAGCGAAAGCCTTAAAACCTGGAAGCCGTCGCCCTGCTAAAGAACTTTGCAGCGAATGCGGACTCTGCGATACCTATTACATTCACTATGTTAAAGAAGCTTGTGCCTTTATCAATCAACAAATAGCCGAGTTAGAGACTCAGGCACACGGGCGCAGTCGCAATTTAGATAATGAAGATGATTGGTATTTTGGTGTCAGTCAAGAAATGATAGCGGCGCGGAAACAGCAGCCAATTGAAGGGGCGCAATGGACGGGAATTGTCAGCACCATTGCCTGTGAAATGCTCAATCGCAATTTAGTAGAAGGAGTGGTTTGCGTTCAAAACACCAAAGAAGACCGCTTTCAACCAATGCCCATTATCGCTACGACTCCCGAAGAAGTACTGGCAGCAAAGGTAAATAAACCGACTCTTTCTCCTAATCTGTCGGTATTAGAGCAAATCGAACAGTCGGGGATGAAACGGCTTTTGGTTATTGGCGTTGGCTGTCAAATTCAAGCATTACGAGCGGTAGAAAAAGAATTAGGTTTGGAAAAGCTTTATGTTTTGGGTACACCATGCGTCGATAAC
Source organism: Myxosarcina sp. GI1 (assembly GCF_000756305.1). NCBI lineage: Bacteria > Bacillati > Cyanobacteriota > Cyanophyceae > Pleurocapsales > Pleurocapsaceae > Myxosarcina > Myxosarcina sp. GI1. The sequence goes on along the minus strand of NZ_JRFE01000026.1, from coordinate 244,887 downwards.
GTCTCTCGCGAAGGACTACAAAAGTTTTTAGAAACTACCAGTAAGTCCCCTGACACGGTAGTGCATTATGAGTTTATGCAGGACTTTCGCATTCATTTCAAACATCAGGATGGTTCGATTGAAAAAGTACCTTTTTTTGGTTTAAAAACTAACCAGTTAAAAGATGTTTTTGCACCTTCGTGTATGAGTTGTTTTGATTATGTCAATTCTCTCGCCGACTTGGTTGTCGGTTACATGGGTGCGCCCTTTGGTTGGCAGTGGATCGTAGTTCGTAACGATACGGGTGCCGAAATGCTGGATTTAGTGAGAGAACAGCTAGATACTCAGCCAGTAATGTCTAAAGGCGATCGTAAACAGGCAGTACAGCAGAGTATTCCCGCTTATGACAAAGGGGTAACTCTACCGATGTGGGCAGCAAAGATAATGGGAGTAGTCATCGAACGCATTGGACCAAAAGGTTTGGAATACGCTCGTTTTTCGATTGATTCTCACTTTACCCGTAACTATCTCTATCTCCAGCGCAATCATCCCGAAAAGTTAGATAGTCATGTACCGCAGTACGCCAAAAATATTGTCGGGCAGTACGAGTTACCAGAATGAGAAAAATAGAAAGTAAAAAGTAAAAAGTAAGAAGTAAAAAGTAGAAAGTAGGAAGTAGGAAGTAAAATAATAGGTTAGGCGATAATAAAAAAGGCTAATCGTTATCCAAATTTTTTATTTTTAATGAAGAAATATTGGGTCGAATATACCGATAAATGGACAAAAAGCCCAATGTCGTACTGGGTTCATCGAGAAGTAGACGATAATCCCTGGTATCAAGCTAAAGAATTCGATCCATCTTTGCTAAACTTATCACTGGTAAAGAATATGCAGTTTACTACATCGAAATTGATGGTTTTACATTCCATTTTTCTTCTTTAGCTGAAATGGATAGATGTATCGATATACTCTCACGGAGGCTATTGCCAACAATTCGTAGATTGAGCAAAATTGGAAGTACAGACAGAAAGCAGTGAAATATTTAAAACAGGCATATCGGTAGTTCGAGAAACAGATTTCGCTCGAAGATAAATAGTAGAAAACAGTGTTTTTAAGACAAAATTTAAATTTCAATATTTAATTTTAGCGCGGGGTTGTTTTCCCAGCGATCGGCTACGTGAGCATAAATACAGGTAGTGCGAGGATCGCTGTGTCCGAGTAAATCTTGTACCTGGCGTAATTCTGCCCCCGAATGCAAAGCTAGAGTACCTGCCGTATGTCTCAAACTATGGGCGGAAATAGTCCTACCTGGCGTATATTTTAAAGAGGCTTGTTGGAGATAATTATCGACGATTAGTCTAATACCGCGACGAGAAATTCTTTTGCCTTTCGATCTATTGCCCACGCCGATAAATATCGGTGAATTTGGTTTTAATACTTCTCCTGCTGTTTCTCGTAGATGTAAATAATCAACTAACAAGTTAGCAATATCCGAAGTTAGAGGCACGACTCGAATACTTCTTTTTCCTTCTACCCTTACGCCTAAATTTTTTCCCTGTCTAACTAAATCGCTAATATTAGCCCGATGTAGCTCGATGGTTCGCGTACCTTCTAATACCATTATGGCAATCATGGCTTTATCCCTAGCGGCTTTTAAGCTGCCATCACGAGGAATGGTTTGTAATAAAGTTTCAACTTCTGCCTGTTCTAAATAAGTAATTTTTTCTGCTGGATCGCGCTTTTCTTTGGGTGGCTTGACTCCCGCAGCAGGATTGATGGCAATTAATCCTTTTTCTAAAGCTGCTTGATAAAATCTTCTAACTACAGCTAGCTTTAGGGCGATGGTAGCAGGCTTGTACTGTTTTTTGTCTACCATCCAGCGACGATATTTTTTAATATCGTCTTTAGTCACTGTAGCGGGATTTAATTTCAGGCGATCGCACCAGTTCAAAAACTGTTGTAGCTGTCGGCGATAAGTTTTGAGGGTATCGGTAGCGGCATCTCCAGCACTTACGTCTATGTCGAGAAATTCGGCAAATACTACTAACAGATTGTTGGTAGTATTAGTAGTTAGTTGTGGCGGTGCGGTAGCAGCTAGCATAGTTTGTCGAATAAGTTCTCGGTTAAAGTTTATTCGATCTCAATTAAAACCGCTAACTATGAATAATAAATTTGGATAGAGAAAAACTTATTACTTATTATTTAAAAAAGCTTGCCAGATAAAAAATGGGGCGATCGCCTTAGCGACCATCCCCAAAAATCAAGCAAGTTGAATTACTAAACTATAGCTGTGGCACAAACTGTTCTTTGTCTGGTACTTCGGTATACTCAGAAACAATTTGTTTTAACTCATCACCGCTAATGCTTTCTTTTTCAATTAGCAGATCTACTAGACGATCTACTACCTCGCGGTTTTCGCGAATTATTTTACGTGCCAAATTATGTCCTTGTTCGGTAATTTGACGGACGCGATCGTCGATTAGAGATGCCACTTCTTCGGAATATTCAGAACGAGAAGTCAAGCCCGCACCGAGGAATACTTCGCCTCCCTGTCCGCCGAGGGCAATTGGACCTAAATCGCTCATGCCGTAAATCGTTACCATCTGTCTTGCCATTTGCGTGACCTGCTGCAAGTCACCGCCAGCACCAGTAGTTACTTCGTCATGACCGAAAACTTCTTCTTCAGCAGCACGTCCGCCCATCGCACCAGCAATTCTTGCCATTAGTTGCGATCTGGCAATTAAACCTTGTTCTTCGCTAGGAGTAAACCAAGTCAAACCCTGAGCCTGTCCGCGAGGAATCAAAGTAACTTTTTGTACGGGGTCGTGATCTTTAACCAGAGTTCCGACGATGGCGTGACCAACTTCGTGATAGGCAATTAGTCGTTTGCTCTTACCGTCTACTAAAGGTGTTCCTTCCATACCTGCCACCACGCGATCGACTGCGTCGTCGATTTCCAGCATGGTAATGGCTTCTTTGCGTCTTCTAGCGGTTAGAATTGCTGCTTCATTGAGTAAGTTAGCCAAATCTGCACCAGTAAAGCCAGGAGTCCGTCTGGCGATCGCCTCTAACGAAACTTCAGGAGCAACTTTTTTGTTGCGGGCATGAACTTCTAAAATTTCTAAGCGACCTCTAATATCGGGACTATCGACACCTACTTGGCGATCGAAACGACCTGGACGCATTAAAGCTGAGTCTAGAACGTCGGGGCGGTTAGTAGCAGCAATAATAATAATTCCCGTATTGCCTTCAAAACCGTCCATTTCGGTTAGTAGCTGGTTGAGAGTTTGTTCTCGTTCGTCGTTACCACCACCGATACCAGCACCTCTTTGACGACCGACAGCGTCAATCTCATCGATAAATATCAGACAGGGTGCATTTTCTTTGGCTTTTTTAAATAGGTCGCGGACGCGAGAAGCACCAACACCGACAAACATTTCTACAAATTCCGAACCAGAAATACTAAAGAAAGGTACGCCAGCTTCACCAGCGATCGCTTTTGCCAGTAAAGTTTTACCAGTTCCAGGAGGTCCAATTAACAACACCCCTTTAGGAATTTTCGCGCCTACGGCAGTAAAGCGTTCTGGTTGTTTGAGGAAAGTTACAACTTCCTGTAATTCTTCTTTAGCTTCATCAATACCCGCTACATCGTCAAACATAATCCCTGTTTTGGCTTCCATTTGGAAACGAGCGCGGGATTTACCAAAATTCATTGCCTGACCTGGACCGCCTGGCATATTATTAGAACGGCGGAAGAGGAAAAACAACGCTCCAATTAACAAAATAGGAAAGAGCAAATTACCTAAAAGTCCCCAAACTGCTCCATCGTTGCCAGCGGGATGATAGTCAAAGTTGACATCTGCTTCTCTCAGTTTGGCGACTAATTCGGGGGAATTAGCAGGTAAATCTACTCTCGATTTTTGCACGCGATTGTCTAATTGGGGGTCTGATGCCTCGACAATTGCAGTCCGACCATTTTCGTATAGTTCTACGCTGTTTACTTTCCCAGAATTGAGATAGTCGAGAAAGCGTCCATAGGTCATTCTAGTGTTAGCTGAGTTTCCTCCCAAGCTAGAACCAGAGGCTGACGAAAAGTTACCCTGCCAGAGGAAAAACCCTACCACTAACAAAGGTAACGTCCACAGGATTAAGATTCTCCAAGAAAATTTTTTCATAAGATAGTTTGGATTCTATTTGAATTGAATATATATATTGATTATTTTGATTTTTTCGTTAGCAATTGCTACCCAATTATGATTTTTATCGACGGTTAGTTACCGACTTTGTCGTTTAGGACAAAGTAATTTAAAATTTGCTTCTAAATCGTCAAGTCAGACTTTTGCCGATATCAAAAACAAAATTTTTGTCAAGTCAATTTTATTTTAGATTACTTCTTCTTAATTAAATTTAACGTAATTCTCATTTTTAAAGCAAGAGGAAAACCCGAAAAGTCCAAAACAAGCAAGTTAGTGGTTCGGAACGCTGAATTTATTTCCGCGTTAGGAAAACCAGTGATTTCACTTGCCAAAAATCAGGATAAACAGTAAGTTTGATTGGCAGTCTATTATCTATTTAGCGACTGTCTCCTATTTAATAATATTTATAGTACATATTAAGAATGATAATGCTAGAGGTGTTTCTACTACGATAGTCGATATTGGTACTCATTAAACGCAGTAAATGGCAACAGTCCAAAACCTTCTAAGAGCGAGATGAAAAATTCAGCTTTACCTAAGAAAAAAAGTTTTCGTAGAGCGAATCGTTGGTACAAATGGCTATCTCCTGGATTATTTATTAAACGCTGGCTACTGCTAAGTGCTACTGGCTTTTTCCTGGCAGTCATTGGCAGTGCGATTTGGATAAAGCTCACACCAATATATCGTTTGCTAGAGTTGACTTCTCGACTTTTGGGATTTATTGCCAACATTGTACCCAATTTCATATCAGGTCCAATTGTCTTGCTCTTGGGCGTGTTTTTAGTTTTTTGGGGTCAATCTCGTACTGTCGGCTCGATTAGTGAAGTTTTTCAAATAGATAAAGATAAAGAGTTAGTAGATTTGCTGCTCGATCGCCGTCGTTTAAATCGCGGACCCAAGATTGTAGTTATTGGTGGCGGTACGGGCTTGTCTACTTTGCTTAGAGGTCTAAAGCAGTATAGCAGTAATATTACGGCTATTGTTACCGTTGCTGACGATGGTGGTTCTTCTGGCAGATTGAGAAGAGAAATTGGCGTACAGCCTCCTGGCGATATTCGTAATTGTCTGACAGCATTAGCCGACGAAGAAGAATTGTTAACCGAACTATTTAAGTATCGTTTTGAAGCAGGAGATGGTTTGGTCGGTCATAGTTTTGGTAATTTGTTCTTGACGGCAATGAGCGAAATCACTGGCGATTTGGAACAGGCAGTAGCTGCTAGTTCCCAGGTTTTGGCAATTAGAGGTAAAGTTTTACCTGCAACTCTTAGCGACGTAAGATTGTGGGCAGAGATGGAGGACGGGAGGTTAATCGAGGGAGAATCAAATATTTCTAAAGCTGGCGGTAAAATTTGCGGTATAGGCTGTATGCCTGCATTTCCGCCAGCTTTACCCGCCGCCGTTAAAGCCATCAAAGAAGCAGAATATATTATTATCGGTCCTGGAAGTCTCTACACCAGTATTATTCCCAACTTCTTGGTTCCAGAAATTACCGATGCGGTAGCTAGTTCTAAGGTACCTCGGATTTATATCTGTAATATTATGACCCAACCAGGAGAAACCGATAACTATACCGTTAGCGATCATATTAGAGCGATCGATCGCATTGGCAAACAGCAGTTATTCGATGCAGTTTTAGTACATCACGAGCCACCTTCTGCCAAATCTCTAGAACGCTATGCCAGAGAAAATTCCCATCCCGTTTATCTCGATCGCGAAACAGTCGGCAATCTCAATCGTAGAGTAGTTATGGCTAATGTCATGGAAGAAGATGAAAAAAGTGGTTATGTCCGCCACGACCCCGCACAGTTAGCAAGAGTCTTATTACGTTGGTATAGCGGTAAATGGCATCCTAAGAAACACTAATATAAAAGTTACGGTTGAGACAAGCAAAGTTATTGGTTCGTAAGTAGCAAGTAGCAAGTAGCAAGTAGAACTGCAAAAACAAATTTTTAAAGTGTCCTAATGTATTTGCGTAACACTATAAAAGTCTAAGAAAAAAATTTATACTCAATGAATCGGAAACTTGCTTTAAAAACTTATGAAGCAGCAACATTCTCTTAGCTGGCAGCAAGGTTTGGCGATTCTAGTCGTAATTTGGTTTATAGGTGCGTTTGGCGATCGCCTGTGGTTGGCTATAGATAATTCCGTACCAGATTGGGACAGGGCGGATTATCTCAACGGAGTATTAAATTACGCTCATACTTTACAAACTCCTCAATGGCTAAATGGGGAATGGTGGCGAGAATTTTGGCTGTTGACTAATAAAATTCCCCCATTTCACTATATTTTGACCGCGCCGTTTTTTCAGTGGTTGGGCAGGAGTCAGGATGCAGCAACTACAGTAATGCTGGTTTATAGTAGCATTTTGCTAGTTTCCGTATATGGTTTGGGAGTAATCTTGTTTAACCCGATTCTGGGGTTATGGGCGGCTGGATTGTGTCAGCTAATGCCAGGATTGTATTACTATCGCCTGGAGTTTTTGCTGGATTATCCTCTAACAGCAATGGTTACTCTCAGCTTTTGGCTATTAACAATCTGGAAATTTAAAAACACCATACTCACAGCAATACTATTTGGTGTATCTTTCGGCTTGGCAATTTTACTCAAGCAAACTGCTTTATTTTTTTTATTGGTTCCCTTGTTGTGGCTGTTAGCTACTTGTTTAAAAAATCGTCAGTGGTGGCGTTTGACACAGCTTATTAGCAGCTTATTTGTTGCTGTGGCAATCTCTTTTCCCTGGTATCGCACCAACTGGCTGTTAATTCTAACTTCTGGAAAACGGGCGACGGTAGATTCTGCGATCGCTGAGGGCGATCCAGCACTCAATACTTTAGCTGCCTGGACATATTACGCTAAAGTTTTACCCGATTTAATTTCTTGGCACTTATTAATAATTTCCCTCGCTGGCTTTATTTTCTTTGCTATTTATAAATTCAGCAGAAACAAATATAGTCTCCATATCATCAAGACAATAAAATGGCGTTGGCTGACAGTTTTTCTAATCGGTGGTTATTTACTTTCTTCCTTAAATATCAATAAAGATGCGCGATACATTTTACCTTTATTGCCTGTTTTGTCTTTAATATTAGCTGCGGGTTTATTATCTTGGACTGGACGTTGGCGACGTTACATCCGTTGGGGGACGATTTGTTTGGCAGTCGTTTTAATGCTGTTAAACTTATTTTCTTTAGGAGGGAATTATTTAACAGGTAAATTCAGTCATTATCCTTATACTGGCAAACCCTATCCCAATCCAGAAGTTATCAACACAATTATCGATACATCTCCTTACCTGCGATCGACTTTAGGAGTTTTACCTTCAACTCCAGTAATAAATCAGCATAACTTTTCTTTTTACGGCGGACTAAAAGACTTTCAAGTTTTTGGTCGTCAGGTAGGAGTCAGGGAAGATGAAGTTGTTGCTGATGCGCGATCGCTCGACTGGTTTGTTACTAAAACAGGCGACCAAGGTTCGATTCCCGATGCTCAACCTGCAATAGTAGACTTGGTAGAATCTGGCGGAGATTTTAATCTGCATCAAAGCTGGCAACTGCCAGATAATAGTAGTTTAAATCTATATCATCGCAAATTACCGTTGGTAGAAGTAGACAAGATTTCTACCGATCTATCTAATAACAAAATTTCTCTGCAAAATATCTTTTTACCAAAAATATCTCCTTCAGGCGTACCTATTCCCGTCACCTATCAGTGGGTGGGAAATTGGTCTGAATTGCAATCGGGCATAGTCTTATTGACTTGGGAAAATTCAAGCGATAACTCCTTTAATTTTTGGCTGCATGACCATAGTTTTGGTATGGGTGCATTAGAAACTAATAGAGAAATAGAGCCTAATTCTACTTTTCGAGTTGTCGAACGAACCGCAATGCTGCCTCCAGATACTATTGCTGAGGGGGAATATACCCTCAAGGCAACCTATCTCAACCGCAATACGGGACAAACTTATCCTATAGATATTCCTCCTGTTACTCTTGAAATTACTAACAACGCTACAGCAAAACCAGCCCCCGAACTAGATTTAGTCACTCAACTAAGAGCGATCGCGCCTAAGATGGCAGATAGCATTACAGCTTTAGAGCCGATCTTCGCTCAAACCGCCAGAATCAATCAGTACGACGGTAGACAAGATTATTTGCGACAAACAGAACTAGCTTTGTCCTATCGTTTGCAGCACGGTGTTGTTAGTTCTCAACACAGACTCGACTGGCTTTATACAGTAGCTTTATCCCAGGTATTACAGCAAGATGTAGATGGCGCGATCGCATCTTTTAACCAAATCACTGAGTTAGCTCCTCAAAATCCCTATGGTTACGCCTATCTTGCTTTTGTCTATTTGTACGACTGGCAACCCCAAGCGGCAACTAAAGAACTAAATATTGCTGCCGAACTCAATCCAAATATCCCAGAAGTAAAAACTCTCCAAGGTGTTGCTGCCTTAATGCAGGGTAATTTAGTTAAAGCTTGGAATCTGTTGAAATAAACTTTTAGTATTTTTCGGTTATCCCAACAATAATATCGCTCCAGATTTGGAACAGAAAGCGTTACCGTAAATGTATATATAAATTTATTGACAGCATCATCATTTATGACCGACGCAACAATTGCTAAAAATCCCTTATTAATAGGTAAAGGTTTACCTCCCTTCGATAAAATCGAACCCGCTCATGTAGTTCCCGCTATGACGGAGCTACTAAATGAACTAGAAGCAGATTTATCTAAACTAGAAGCCAACGTAACTCCTACTTGGTCTGGTTTAGCCGAACCCCTAACAGAGATGGAAGAAAAGCTAGGCTGGAGTTGGGGGATTGTCGGTCATTTAATGGGGGTAAAAAATAGTCCCGAACTTAGAGAAGCCTACGAAACCATACAGCCAGAAATAGTCAAGTTTTACAATAAACTCAGTCAGAGCAAACCACTCTACGAAGCTTTTAAAGAGTTACGCAACAGTAAAGAGTGGAAACAGTTCGAGCCAGCGCAGCAGCGTATTGTCGAAGCTTCCCTACGAGACTTTGAGCTTTCTGGCGTAGGCTTAGAAGGAGAAGCCAAAGAAAGGTTCAATCAAATTCAGTTAGAACTAGCAGAACTATCAACTAAGTTTTCTAATAATGTTCTCGATGCGACTAAAGCTTTTAAATTAAAGCTAACCGACAAGAAAGACGTGGAAGGTTTACCTGAAAGTGCTTTGAGCTTAATGGCACAAACCGCCAAGGAAGAAGGCGAAACAGAAGCAACAACAGAAGCAGGACCTTGGGTAGTTACTCTCGATTATCCTAGCTTTATGCCGTTTATGAAGTACGCTACCAATAGAGAGTTGCGCGAAAAACTTTACAAGGCTTTTATCTCGCGGGCATCTGAGGGCGAACTGGATAATAAACCCCATATCGATCGCATCTTGAAATTAAGACAGGAAAAAGCCAAACTGCTTGGTTTCGATAGCTTTGCCGAACTGAGTCTGGCACGTAAAATGGCACCAAATGTAGAGGCGGTAGAACAACTTTCTGAAGAGTTGCGTATTGCTAGTTACGAAGCGGCACAGCAAGAATTTGAAGAATTAAAAGCTTTTGCAGGTCAAGATCTCAAACACTGGGATACTTCTTATTGGTCGGAAAAACAACGAGAAGCTAAGTTTGACTTTAGTGAAGAAGAACTACGTCCTTACTTTTCTTTAGAACGAGTTTTAGACGGTTTGTTCGGTCTTGTCGATCGCGTTTTTGGCGTAAAAGTTAAAGCCGCAGACGGACAAGCACCTGTATGGCACCCAGATGTCCGTTATTTCCAGATCGAGGATGAAACTGGAGAAACAATTGCCTATTTCTATCTCGATCCCTATTCCCGTCCTGCCGAAAAGCGCGGTGGTGCCTGGATGGATGACTGCATCGGACGTGCCAAAATGACCATAGAGGACAAAACTTCTACTCGTTTGCCCGTTGCTTATTTAATCTGCAATCAAACTCCACCAGTGGGAGATAAGCCGAGTCTGATGACTTTTAGAGAAGTAGAAACCCTCTTTCACGAATTCGGTCACGGCTTACAGCATATGCTAACCAAGGTAGATTATTTAGGAGCTTCGGGAATCAATAACGTCGAATGGGATGCGGTAGAATTACCCAGTCAGTTTATGGAAAACTGGTGTTACGATCGCCCCACTTTATTTGGTATGGCAAAACACTATCAAACTGGCGAAACTCTACCCGAAGAGTATTATCAAAAGCTCTTAGCGGCTAAAAACTATATGAGTGGTTCGGCAATGCTGCGCCAGCTACATTTTGGCTTGGTAGACATCGAACTGCATCACCGCTATCAGCCAGGAGGCGAAGAAACACCCAACCAAGTGCGCGATCGCATTGCAGAAACTACCAGCATTTTACAACCACTACCCGAAGATAATTTCTTGTGTTCCTTCGGACATATCTTTGCTGGCGGCTATGCGGCAGGTTACTACAGTTATAAATGGGCAGAAGTTCTCAGTGCCGATGCCTTTGCCGCTTTTGAAGAAGCTGGTTTGGATGATGAAACGGCAATTTCTAAAGTCGGTAAGCTCTATCGCGATACCGTCTTAGCTTTGGGTGGTAGTTTGCATCCGATGGAAGTATTCAAACAGTTTCGCGGACGCGAACCTCAAACCGAACCATTGTTAAGACATAGTGGTTTGGCAGCTTAGCAATCGATCTCAATCGCAAATTTGCCGATCTTGCTGGCTGAGATCGGCATTATTTTGTAAATAATCCGACAGGCGATCGCATCCTTTAGTTAATAAACTATCTAGTTCTAAATTCCACCAGAATAAACCCTGCTGTTCTTCAGCACTAATAATAGTTATGTCGTCATTAGTAAAGGCGACACTGTTAATTTGGCTGGAATGTCCCTGAAGGTTTTTAATCAGTTTGCCGCTATTAACATCCCAAAGTTTAATGGTGCGATCGCCGCTAGCCGAAGCTAAAATTGTTCCTTCAGAGTTAAAGTCGAGGCTAGTAACGCCATCTTGATGAGCGGTTAGGGTATGAGACAGCTTGAAGTTTTTACCACTGCTATTTATCTGCCATAGTTTAACGGTATTATCCCAACTACCTGAAGCTAAAGTTCTACTATCGGGACTAAATTGCAGCGAAGTTATAACTAAGTTGTGTCCCGATAGAGTGTCGATTAATTCTCCGTCTGTATTCCAAAGTTTAATCGTGTTGTCGTAACTACCAGAAGCGATAAGTTTGCCGTTGGGACTAACAGCAACGCTTTTAACGCTGTCTTGGTGTCCCTGCATAGTTGTAATTAGTTCGCCACGTTGATTATCAATTTTCCAGAGCTTGAGGGTGTTATCTTCGCTACCAGATACTAAAAGATAACTTCCTGCTTGCCATTTATTTTCTGCAACTAAAGCCAGATTATTAATTGCTTCTCGATGTCCTGTCAGAGTAGTAATTAAATCTCCTGTTTTAGCATTCCAAAGTTTAATCGTATTATCTTGACTGCCCGAAGCAATGAGTTTGCCATCGGGAGTGTATTGAATTTGGGAAATAGCCGCATCGTGTCCTGGTAAAGTGCGAACTAGTTGGGGAGTGCCGCTAGAATCTTCTTGCCAAATCTTTATTTTGCCATCCCAACCAGCCGCAGCAAATACATCTGGCTCGGTAGGAGATGTAGCGATACTGTAAATTCCACCATTATCGCTAGAATTATTGCCGTTTATCTGCCAGATTCTGACGGTTTTGTCTACTCCAGTAGAAACTAGTTGGTAGTCACCGCTAGAGTTAGATATAGGTTTTTTAAAACTGACATCTAAAACTTCGCCTGTATGTCCGTTTAAAGTTTGTAACAGCAAACCGTCACGATTCCAAATATAAATACCTTCTCTGGTTGCAGATGCCAAGTATTTACCATCGGGACTAAAGCTAAAGCTGTTCACTTGTCCGCTATTGGAATAAGAGTTAACTAAATTATCATTACTTAGCTGCCATAGTTTTACTATTCCATCATCGCCAGCAGTAGCAAAGTGTTTATTGTCAATAAAGCCAACATTGGTAACTCGTTGCTGCTCGCTAATAGTTTTAATTTCTTTGATACCATTGCGATTGCGCTGCCATAGTTTAATATTGCCTGCCTCGTCGCCCGAAATCAGAAGTTTATTATCGCTACTAAAGCTAACCGAATTTACCCAACCTTCATGTCCCGATAAAGTATCAACTTCTAAACCTGCTTTGTTCCATAATTTTATCGTACCGTCACGACTGGCAGAAGCCAGCAAATTGCCGTCAGAACTAAAAGCTAACTTAGTAATCCAGTCTTGATGTCCGACAAGTTGCGATATTTGTGTGACGTTATTGCCTGTTATTTCCCAGAGGATAATTGTATTATCGGCACTAGCGGTTGCTAGTAGGTAGGGACGTTGGCGTTTTGGATTAAAAACAATATCGATGACAGCATCTTGATGCCTTTTTAAGGTAGTAATCAATTGACCGTTATTATCCCAAAGCTTAATCGTATTATCGTCGCTAGCGGTTGCCAGCAATTCACCATCGGGACTGTAGGCTACGGCATTAACTTGTTGCGCGTGTCCCGTCAAACGATTTAATTCTTGAGTACCGTAAACTGACTGCTGTAAAGTTGCAGCGGTTTTGAGTTTGGTATTTTGCCAGTTATCGTTGCCAATTAACTGCCGTCCGAAGCTGCCAATTTGCTCTATCTGTTTGCCTGCTTTGACGCTAGTAACCAGAGATTCTAACTGTCGATCGGATACTAGTAAAGCCTCAGAGGAAGTATTAAGAGTGCCGATATTATTAACTTGAGCGATGAGCTTTTGCCGATAGGCAGCTACCCCAAAGGCAGTAGCAGCTAAACCTAATATTCCTAATGCTGCCGCAGTTATTCGTGCTTTTCTCAATCGTCGTTTGGCTGCTGTTTGTGCTGCGAGTTGAGCATCGAGACAGGTGGCAACAAATTCTTGAGCTATGGGGCTGAGTTCGTCGGTATATTTGACATAAATTTCTTCCGCTTCAGCTAAACGCACACCTTGTAGTAAAAAGTCTGGCTGTTTGTTTTGTTGCTGCCATAAGTTAGCGGCGCGTTCGATCTGTCGCTGCGATCGCAGTCTGGTACGATTTTCTTCGATCCACCAGCGTAGGGTAGACCAATGATGGATCAAAATTTCGTGAACTACTTCTACGGTGGCTTCTTGCCGCATAGTTTCGAGAAATAGTTCGTCCTCGGCAGGTGGTGTCACGGCACTTCTACCTTGTCCAGCAATTCCACGATCTAAGTTGACTACCAGCAAATTAGCCGCAGTTAATTTTTGTAATGTTTGTTCTACTAAGTCGGCAGGATATTTTTGGACGACTAGCTCGGATTTAGTAACGCGACGGCGCGTATCTTCCGTACCGTCTCCCAACTTAGTCAGACTGAGAAAAATCCAGCGAGCGCATTCCTTGGCTTGAGGATCGAGACTCTGATAAACTGCTTCTGCCTGTCTTTCTAACGCTCCTTTAATTCCTCCTAGCTGCTGATATGCCGCAAAAGTTAGTTTACCTCCCTGACGGCGTTGCCATAACTGTTGTAAAACAAATTGTAGTAAGGGTAAATCGCCAGCAGAACGATCTAAGTCTTGCAGTAATATCTCTATTAACCCTGGTTCGACTTTTAAGCCTACTTGTTCGGCTGGTTTGGCGATCGCGCTGCGATAATCTTCTTTGGTTAAGTAAGGAGGAACTAAAATAGTATGCTGCTGTACCAGGGTTGCCAGTTCGGGGATTTCCAAACAGGAAGCGACAAAATCTGCCCTAATAGTAAAAACTAGCTTGAAGCGATCGCCTGCATATTTAACCGCACCCAAAATCAATTCCAGAAATTGTTGTCTATCTCTAATATCTGCCAGAGTAAATAATTCTTCAAACTGGTCGATCGCTAATAACACTACTGGTTCTGGACGGCTGCGTAACCAACAGACAAATCCTTCTACACCCTGATAGAGTAATCCTTCTATTTGTAGCTGCTGCTGCGCTTTCTGCTGCTTGTTACCAGAATCGGTCAAGCTTTTTGCTAGAGCTTCGATAGGTTTGCTACCAGGGCGAAAACAACCCAACCACCAGCGATCGCTCTGAGGAATATGTTTTCCCTGTCGCAGTTGCGCTATCAGTCCCGCCTGCACCACTGAAGATTTGCCGCTACCAGATGCCCCTACTACAGCTATAACAGAATTGTGATTGGTATGGTCGAGCAACCACTGTACTAGTTCTTCTCGTCCGTAAAAATACTGGGCGTTATCTTCATCAAAAGCTTTCAAACCCCTGTAGGGACAGAGATTGAGATCGTAAATTCCTGAATCTTCATTGACCGAACTTTTGGCAGGTAGAACTTCGATTACACCTTGGGTACCCGATAACCAAATCTGGGGAATAATTTTAGTATCGGCTAGAGCAACTTGCAGTTGGGCAATTAAAGCAGCTACGGAAAAGCCAGATTGACTATCGGCGTTTTCTAAAGTCTCTAACAATATCCGTGTAAACTGCTCTGAGTCTTGGGATAAGGCATTAGCAGCAATCAGACACTGACCTCTTTCTAACTGCAACTCCTCAATCCACTCATTAATAGTGTTAGCTTCAGGACAGTCTAAAATAACTATTTGATGAACGGCGCGAGAATTTTTTAGTGCCTGTCGCAACCAGGAACGAGACAGACTTACGCCATTTTTAAGAATTAATTTAGCTTCTCCTTCGCTAGTTACAACTTTTCCTTTTAAATACAGTAACGCGGTTGTTACTTTGCTTGCTGCCTTGGGATTAGCATCAAAACTGGCAATAATTGCTCTACTCACTGCCGACCATTTCCACTCGGCTTGCGGAAAATAATTAAGGCTAAAACCACCTTTACCTCGTAATACTTTGCTCAAAGCTAAAGTAATACTGTTATCTCGTCCGCCATCAATTACTACAGCCTGACGGGAATTAGTATTTACCGCAACTGGCGATCGCTTGCCTAAAACTACCTTACCGAATCCTTCAACAATGCGCTTGGGAGTTTGTAAGGGAAATTCTGACTGAAGCTTGCTTTCTCCCCTGCTGCTCTTTTGCTGATTGATTAGCCGAATTTGCTGATTGGTTTTGTCGATGTAGCGTAGAGTTTGGTGATAGACATATTGATACAAAGCGTCGGCTTCAATAATTCCCTGGGTGTCGGCGGCTTCTCCCTGTAAACCTCGCATTAAATAATAAGTAAATACGCCGTGTCCCAATTCGGGAAACTCCCAGGACTGTTGGGCGCGATCGCAAGAAAGCAAAGCATAAAAACCCTGACTCTGAGATGCTTTACGCCGTAACAATTTTACTAATCGATCGCTCGGATCGTTTAACGCAGTTGTTCCTCGTAAAGACATACCGCCACTGTGGCAGGCATCCAACCAGACCAGTTGTTGACTGGCGGCAGATTCTAACTGTTTTAATAATTGTTTTAGTACCAACCCTGTCTCTAATAGTCGATCTTTCTGGGTGTCTGCCAAACATAAAACTATTTGCTGAGTAGTGGGTTCTAAAATTCCATGTCCCGAAAAATAAAACAGAATTGTGTCGTCATGATGGGCAGAAGTGACAATATGCTTGAGGCTATTAAATACCGAAGCTCTACTAGGTTGGCGCGTTGCATAATCGTGATGTACGATAATTTCTTTAGCTGCAAAGCCTACTGTTGCTGACTCTAGAGCTTTCCCTAACCCCTGACAGTCTAAAGCAGAATATCTTAAAGACGGTAAGTTCGCTCCATCTTGATAATGATTGACTCCAACTAAAAGAATCCACAGTTTTGCTGCTTTCGATTGGTGAATTGCTTTCGGAGTGCGAATTTTAGCGCGAGGACACATCTATTATTTATCAATCGATCTTGAATCAGTATATCTTTTGTATGTTTCTTCCCCGATGTTTATGCAACAAATTTAAAATACGTTGCTCGATAACTAAAAATTTATCGCATCTTTATTGACATTTATTAGCATCTACCAAGTATAATAAAATTCAAATTTAATAATTGCATTTCTTTCTCAATAAGCTTACAAGAGTTATTAAAGTTAAATTTGCAGAGAAAAACTAAAAACTGTAAAAATCAGGTAGAGTAGAATCAATGAATTATAGCGATCGCTTTCATCAAAATCAAACAAAACTCAACTTAAAGGCAAACGGAGAAAAAGCTTTAGAAGTCATCTGGACGCATAGATGGCAAATATTTCATCGTTTGCAGGCGTTAGAAATAACTTGTCATTGTGCTACCAATGAGCCTTTATGGGTACGATTGAATGATGTAAGAGCAGCTATTCAAATTTGGAGCGTTGTCAAACAGCACAGCGCACCACGTCACGAACTAGTTACCTGGTTAGATCGCTGTTGGCAAATAGAAAATTATCGCAATAATTCCTAAAAATATCGGCAGATATAATACACAGCAGGCAATGGGAAAAACTAAATACCGAGTTTCTGAATTCAACTTGATTGGAGAACTGCAAAAAACCTCGAAGAAAAAAGGAAAAATCAAATATCTCAAACTCGTTAGCGATCGAGGTGAATATTGGATTAAAGTAAGCAAGACAATTCGCAAAAATTTAGATAAAAATATCTCTAAAGGTTGTCGTTTAAAAGTATTAGGGCAACAGAAGCAAAATTTTAAGACAGGTAAAATTAAATTAAAAGCCAACTCGATCGATTTAGTTGCCTGTAATCTCAAGCCAGCAAATGTAAAAGTTAAAGAAAAAAAAGTTTCTCTAGCACCAATCTTCGATCGCCAGAAAAAAGTAAAAGCCAAAGTATTGATCTGTCAAAAAAACAACTGTTGGAAGCGCGGCGGTAAAATAATTCACGATAAACTTACGGAGATGTTTCGCAAAAGCGGCTTAGAAAATGAAATTGAAATTAAAAAAACTGGCTGTCTGAAAAAGTGCAAACAGGCTCCCAATATAGTAATGATGCCAGATAAAAGCCGCTATAGTAAAGTAAATCCCAAACAAGTTCCCGCACTAGTAGAAAAACACCTAATTGTTTGAAGAGTTACTAGTAGACTAGGGCATAAATAAAGCAACCGTTTAAAGCTTTTGACTTTTAACTTCTTGACGCAGTCGCTGCACGAGCAAGGCTCGAAGTCGCGTCTAGCGACGCTTGAAAGCTTTGCTTCCTGCGGGGAAACCCCCAAGACCGCGCTGCCTCGCTTTTAACTTTTGATTTCCGCGTAGCGGTACTAGTTCATCCCTACTTCTTCTTCCTCTATAACTTCTGGCTCTTTTACAGCAGCTTCGTACCACTGCTGGACATCGGAGTCTTGTAACACCGTTTGCATATACTCAGTTTCTAGGCGATCGCACTCGACTCCATAGGTATTAAACCGAAAAACTACTGGAGCAAACATCGCATCTGCCATACTAAAAGAACCAAACAGCCACGAACCTGCTGCGGCGTTGTCGTTTCTGCACTCAGTCCAGATAGCTCGAACGCGATCGATATCACTGGTTAATTCTGGAGTAAGTTCCACTCTGCGATCTGTGGCACGGCAATTCATAGGCATATTTTCTCTTAAGGCAAAAAAACCAGAGTGCATTTCTGCTGAAATAGAACGTGCTCTAGCACGCTGCTTAGTGTCCCTTGGTAATAGTTGGGGATATTTTTCTGCCAGGTATTCTGCGATCGCGATCGTATCCCAAATTACCAGATCGTCTTCTAGATAAACAGGTACTTTGCCTGTAGGAGAATAGCTAAGTAGCCGTTCCTTAGATCCTGCTGTAGATAATGGCACCAGCACTTCTTCAAATATCTCTAACTTGGACAGCATCAGCCAAGCTCTTAAAGACCATGATGAATAGTTCTTATTGCCAATAACTAATTTGGGTATTGCCATTCTGCTTGCTGGAAGAGTTTATTGGTTGATTTTTAATTTAATACAGATCCCATAACTCGCTCATGGAAACGACACGGTAATTTTTCTTTGCTAATTCGTCCAAAATCATCTCTAACGCTGTAGCAGTCTGTCGAGCAACTTTTGCCGAACCTGCATGAAATACTAAAATTGCTCCAGGAAAAACTAACTGTCTGACATACCAAGCAGTCAGTCGAGGATGATTGGCTAAATCGTAAGTATCTACGGGAATCATCGAAGCCAATACCAATTTCATATCATAGTCTTCTTGTTCTGTCAGATGCTCGACCGCTTTTAACATTTGGCGATTGTAGATACCCCTACCAGGACGATACCATCTGATACGACTCTTCCCCGTTAGAGCCAGCAATTTTTCTTGCGCTTCTTTAAGTTGCTTTTCAAACTCTAAAGTAGTCAACCAGGCATGAGTGCTATCAGCGATACCATGATTGCCAACTTCATGACCGCAATCGATAATTTTTTGCAAAATATCAGAGTGGTCTTCAATGTGGTTGCTAATAATAAAAAAAGTAGCTCTAACCTGTTGAGAGGGACTAAGCTGAGAGTTATGTCTGGCGATCGCATCTAATATTAGTTGAGTAGCAAGATCGTCGGGATCGTCATAGCTAGGTGCATCATCTATAGTCAGAGCAACCACTTTTTCGGTAGTTTTTTTATAGAAAATCGCATCGGGAAATAGTCTGGAAACTGTTTCTACTAATCCCTGTGAGAAATTTATCATTAATTAATTCACTGCGTATATTTTCAAACTGGCTACTTGCTACTTTAGTTGCGATCGCCTCACATTTTCAAACAGAAAACAACTCAGAAACTGCTTGTTCTATAGCGTCTTGTTTGACTAAAGATTCGCCAATCAAAACGGCTTTTGCTCCTGCTTTTGTAACCGTGTTTAAGTCTTCTGGCGTATGCAAACCAGATTCGCTGACTATTAATATATCTCTGGCAATTAATTTTTCTCGTCTGGCTTGTAGTAGATCTTGAGTAGTCTGCAAACTAACCGAAAAATCTTCCAGGTTGCGGTTATTAATTCCAATTAACTCTACGTCGTCGATCGCCAGTACCCGATCTAATTCTGCTAGAGTATGAACCTCAATCAAAGGTGTCATACCTAGAGATTTTGTAATTTTGACAAAATAATTTAGGTCGCGATCGTTTAAAATCGCCGCAATCAATAAAACTGCATCAGCACCCTTAGCACGGGCAAAAAAGATCTGGTAGGGATAGATGATAAATTCTTTGCACAATAGAGGTAAGTCTACCGACTTTCTAACCAAGCTAAGGTTATCAAAGCTACCCTGAAAAAACTTTTTGTCGGTCAATACCGAAAGACAACTCGCGCCTCCTCGTTCGTATGCCTGAGCGATCGCTACAGGATTGAAGTCTTCTCTAATTACCCCTTTAGATGGCGAAGCTTTTTTGACTTCTGCTATTAAAGCAGGATTGGTTTTGCCTTGTCGCAAAGCAGCGAGAAAATCTTTTGCTGGAGGTACATCGGCAACCTGTTGGCGTAACTTTTGCAACGGCAGGCGATCGCGCATTCTATCTACTTCGGTTTCTTTGTACCAGACAATTTCTTCTAAAATATGCTGTGGCTCGGTATTGGGAATTTTTGACTTATAGATTACTTCCCCTGTGTTGACTTGAGGATTGGGATTTCTGCGTCTAATTTGCATTTTTAAATTATCTAAAACCAGCAATTTTTATTGTAGGGACTTTTACATCCCTACCTGTGAGAAAAGATCGAATTAAACGCCAACTACTTGAGCGCGTTTGTAAGCCTCATCGAGAACTTCAGAAAGGGTAGGATGGGTGTGAATGTTAAACGATAGGTTTTGTACCGATTCTCTGCGGGCGATCGCATTGGCGGCTTCTTGAATCAAGTCGGAAGCGTGGATACCGATAATATGAACTCCCAATAGTTCTCCAGTATCCTTACGGTACACTACCTTTGCCATACCGTCAGTTTCTCCTTCAGCCAAGGCTTTAGAATTGCCTTTATAGTAAGTTTTGACGGTAGCTGCTTCCCAGCCTTCTTTTTCGCCCAATTCTTTTGCCTGTGCCTCGGTTAAGCCTACATAGCTAATTTCGGGGTGGGTAAACGCAGCAGCGGGAATACTGCGATAGTCGATTTCTTTTTCCTGTCCGCAAATATTTTCTACTGCTACTACTCCCTGCCCAGAAGCAGCATGAGCCAACATTAATTTACCCGTAGCATCTCCCACAGCCCAAAGATGGGGTACTGGTTCGCCATCGCGTAGTACCTGCATTTTATCGTTAACGGGAATAAAGCCTCGCTTGTCGGTACTGACGGCTAATCTTTCCAAACCAAGCTTTTTAGTGGCGGGGATCCGTCCAGTTGCTACCAGACAGGCATCTACTTCTAATACATTTACTACTTCTTTAGTCTTAGCATCAGTTAATTCGATAACCACTGGTGTGCCAGGGGTAACTTTAGTAGCGAACACACCTTGATAGGTTTCAATATCGCGAGGAGCGATCAAAACTCTCTGGGCGATTTTGGCAATGTCGGGATCGAAACCAGGCATTAAGTTATCTAAAGCTTCAATCATGGTTACTTCGCAGCCCAAAGCCGTATAAACATCAGAAAATTCCAAACCGATGTAGCCACTACCAATGATGGCGATCCAGTCGGGAAGTGATTCCAGTCTTACTGCACTATCGCTAGTAAATACGGTTTTGTCGTCTACTTCTATACCAGGAGGAACAAAGGGAATCGAACCAGGACAGAGCATAATATCTTTAGCAGTAAAAGTTTTTTCCCCCTCGGCTGTCTCTACTGTTACTTTTTGCTTGCCCGCCACTTGTCCCCAACCGCGAATGATATCTACCTTGAGACGTTTGAGACTATTAGTTAGATCTCCCTGAATTTTTTCGACCAAATCTGTAGCATGAGCGGCGATCGCGCTACGATCGAATTGTACTCCACCACCAAACCTAATCCCCATATCCTCTAAGTGATGGGTGTTAGTCAACTCTCTGACCCTACCAGAAGCCGCAAGTAATGCTTTAGAAGGAATACAGCCGCGATTGACGCAAGTTCCGCCCATATCTCCCGCTTCGACAATTGCGGTTTTCAAGCCACACTTAACTGCGTGTAGTGCCGCACCGTGTCCGCCTACACCCGCACCAATAATAATTAAATCGTAATCAAATTCGCTCATTACTCTTGCTTTTATATTTCCTGAAATTTTTATTGTAAAGTTTATTGCAGTCTTAAAAAGTTTGGAAACTGAATACCTTATTCAATTAATTTAATTAACGCTGGATTTTGGCTTACGTCCAAAGGTATAAAAAACAGTGGCATCGTTCCAAATACCTCGTTTGGTATTTAGCTGCTCTAATTCGGCATCAAATTCATTTTTAGCCTTTAGCAATTGCTCGGATGAAAGTTTTGACAAAGGATTGGGATACTGTCCTGGTGTGGGCAACGAGCTAAGATTGAGCCACATTTGTTTGGCTTTCTCTAGACTGATGTAGCTACCATCTGTTTCTGTTTTGATGTTAATTTCATCAAAACCCGCTTGCTGCAACAAATTATGACATTTTTCTACCGTTCCCGTTGGCTTATTAAGTAACAGAGAAACACCATATTTTTTTAGTACGTTCTGTGCCACAACTCCTGGTATAAAAGCTGTTTCGGCAAAGGCATGGAAGCCGAGTAATCCTTCTGGCTTTAGCAACTGATGCCAAAGCCGTAAGGCAGCAATTAAATCGGACATCCAAATAAAAGCTGACGAACAAAAAATGCGAGCGCAACTGTTGTCTGGTAAATTTAAAGCTTCGGCATCTGCAAGTAGAAACTCAAGGTTATTCAAACCGAGCGATCGAGCTTTTTGCTTTGCTTTATCTAGCATTCCTGCTGAGATATAAATCCCAATTACCCGTCCCGAAGTGCCGACAATTTGAGCGGCTTCGATAGCAACCATACCCGTTCCAGTAGCAAGATCTAAAACGTGTTGTCCTGAGTTAAGTTCTGCGTATTCGACAAGACGGCGTGCAATTCGTGGATGCCAATCGCCGCGATCGTAATTAGCACTGCGATCGCTATAGAGATTTGCTATTTGCTGTTTGTAATCATTTAACTTTATCGAGGAATTCACTTTAGTCTCAACCTTTGCTACTAATCGGGGTTCTCCGCTTATTTCTCCCTATGCCTCCCCTGCTTCCCCTGCTCCCTCTGCTTCCCCTGCTTTTTCTTACTGTCCGCTCAAGCGCAGCACTGCCATAAATGCCTCTTGGGGAACATCTACAGAACCGATCGCTTTGAGGCGTTTTTTACCTTTAGCTTGCTTTTGCAGTAATTTTTTCTTACGAGATATATCACCGCCATAACACTTGGCGAGTACATCTTTACGCAATGGAGGAATGTGTTCGCTAGCGATTACCTTTGAGCCAATACTCGCCTGGATTGGTACTTTAAACTGATGGCGGGGAATTAATTCTTTGAGTTTTTCGGTTAAAGCCCGACCGACATAGTAAGCCTTATCGCGATGAACGATGGTAGAAAGAGCGTCTACAGGCTCTTTATTAACCAAAATGTCTAATTTAACCAAATTATCGGCGCGATAGCCCAATAACTGATATTCCATGCTGGCATAACCGCGAGAACGAGACTTTAACTGGTCGAAAAAGTCAGTGACAACTTCAGCTAGAGGCAGTTCGTAAATCAAACAGGTACGATTTTGGGCGAAGTACTTCATATCTTTAAAGATACCCCGTCGAGTTTGACACAAGTCCATCAAAGTGCCAACAAAATTTTCAGGAGTAATCATCTCGACTTTAATGTAAGGTTCTTCGATCTTTTCGCGTTTTTGCGGATCGGGCAGCAAAGAAGGGTTATCAATTTCTAACACTTCTCCTTCAACTGTAGTAACGCGATAGATTACCGAAGGTGCGGTGGTAATGAGGTCTAGATCGTATTCTCGTTCCAGTCTTTCCTGCACGATTTCCATGTGCAGCAAGCCCAAAAAGCCGCAGCGAAAGCCAAAACCCATTGCTGTCGAGGTTTCGGGTTCGTAAGATAGTGCTGCATCGTTGAGCTTGAGCCGATCTAAAGCCTCTCGCAAATCTTCATACTGGTCGGCATCGGTAGGAAATAAACCACAGAAAACCATTGGTTTGGCTTCGGTGTACCCTGGTAAAGGTTTGTTAGCGGGAGTTTCCACTAAAGTTATCGTATCGCCAACGCGAGCATCTTCTACTGCTTTAATTGCCGCTGCAAAATAACCCACCTCTCCTGCATGAAGTTCATCTACCTGAATTTGGTTGGGAGAAAGTACGCCAAGTTCATCAATTTCGTATTCTTTACCCGATGCCATCAGCCGAACGTTATCACCTTTTTTGACTTTGCCATCCATAACCCGAAAATAAACGATAACTCCTCGGTAGGGGTCGTAATAGCTGTCAAAAATCAAGGCTCTTAAAGGTTGGTCTATAGTATCTTGTGGCGGTGGAACAAAATTAACAATTGCCTCTAAAATTTCGTCTATCCCCACCCCCATTTTGGCTGAGGCTTTAATAATGTCGCTACAGTCTAAACCCACTACATCTTCAATTTCGCTAGCGACTCGTTCGGGTTCGGCACCAGGAAGATCGATTTTGTTGAGGACGGGAATAATTTCTAAATCGTTGTCTAACGCCAAATACACATTAGCCAAAGTTTGCGCTTCTACTCCCTGAGAAGCGTCTACTACTAATAATGCTCCTTCACAAGCTGCTAAAGAACGGGAGACTTCATAAGAAAAATCGACGTGACCTGGAGTATCGATCAGATTAACTACATATACTTGCCCGTCTTTAGCTTTATAGTTCATTCTGGCTGCTTGCAGCTTGATCGTAATTCCTCGCTCTCGTTCCAAATCCATATTGTCGAGAAATTGTTCTTTCATTTCTCTTTGAGCGACAGTTTCGGTAAACTGTAACATGCGATCGGCTAGAGTTGATTTGCCGTGGTCGATATGAGCGATAATTGAGAAGTTACGAATACGAGAGACGGGAACGTCAGTCATAAATAGTAGTTAGATTAAAAAATTTTAAGTTTAGTCCTGTTTAAACTATTGTAAGGTCGATCTTCATCGATCTCCCACACAGTCAGAAAATTTGTTTTCACTAATGACGAAACAGGTAAAATTAAAAAGGAGCAATAAGAAACTTATATGGATAAAGATGCCTTGCAACAAGAGCGTTCTGCTGAAAAAGTAGAAATATCAATTCAGTTAGATTCAGAAATTTTAGAACAGATTCAACATTTAACTAACGATCCCAGCCGTGCAATTGAAGCTGCGCTCAAGCATTGGTTGAGAGGAGAACGCGACCCCAATACAGATCTTACTCGTACTTGGCAACGCAATCCTCCTCTACCTCCACGGGGTGAATGGAATGATTGAAGTCATAGACAAACTGTATCGGTCTAAAATAAGCTATTAGCCATAGCTCGATCGCCATAAAATAAAAGTCAAAATTCGAGCGAAATCGTGTCATACTCGATGAAAACTGCGCTAATTTTGTGTTTATTTTTGATATTTGCTATTTAAGTCAATATGATTTTTTTAGCTTATTGAAACTTTTAGTCAATTATCGAGTAAATACTATTAGCTTTTTAAGCTGTGCGAGTTGAAATATAGTACTGTTACCCTATCGTTTATGAAGTTATAGTAGTTAATACCGAATGCGCGCTTGTTTTTAGATCTCAATTTAAACCTATTTAAGCTGCTAATGTTGCCTAGATTTAATCCAGAATTATCTAAGAGTGCCGCTGCACCAAATGCTAGTGCTAATTGGCAAAATTTGGGCGCAGAATTGGTATTTACTCAGGATCTTTCTGGAAACTATCTATCTTTTTGGTGGGCAAAAGCTGAAAGGTATGGTTTGAATTGCGATTCCGCACACTCTTCTAAAGCGGCAGTTTTTACTCCTGTAGACCGCGAAGCTTACATGCGAAAAATTCGGCGCATTGTTAGACGGCGGCTTCCCGAACAGTGTTACTGTCTGTTTGAGTTTGGCGTACATTCATTTTCTTTTGAACTGGTCATTAGTCCGATTTTACCGCCCCAGGGTGAAGTCAATGCCGTCATGGTTATGGGACATTTGCTAGAAGAGCAAGAGGTATTTTCATTTTCCCATACCGATTCTAAAGTACCTATTTATAGCTTTCAAAAATTATTAGATCGTATCGTCAGTAAAATTCGTCGCAGCCTCGATTTGGAAAATATCTGGCAACAAACAGTTGATAGTTTGGGTCAAACTTTGGCTTTAAGCCGTTGTGCGATTTTAGTTCCAGACATTTATAAAACTAAGTTGATAGTAAAGGCTGAATACCATCAGGCAGAAATTGCTTCAATTTTAGGTACGGAGATCGATTGGCAAGAACGTCCTGCTCTCAAACAAGCTTTCAGTGCTTCTTATGCCATTGCTTTAGATTACATCGTTTCCAACCCGCTAGCAGAAAAGTCGGTTGTAATAATATCTACTTCCTGTACCAGCGAACACAACGTTTTAATATATTTACAGCAGTGCGATCGCTATCGTGTCTGGACGATGGCAGAAATGGAGTTGATTAAGGAGGTTGCCGAACACGCAGGAGGGGCAATTTATCTGGCAAAACTCTATCAGGAAGTAGAACAAGCCAGCATCCAAGCTGAAGAAGCCAACCGACTCAAAAGTGATTTTTTAGCCAATACTTCTCACGAATTGCGTACGCCTCTCAACGGCATTATTGGCTTTCTCAAGTTGCTTATGGAGGGGATGGCAGACAACCCCGAAGAACAACAAGAATTTATCGAAGAAGCATATAAATCTTCAATCCATCTACTAAATCTGATTAACGATATTCTCGATATTGCCAAAATTGAATCTGGCAAGATGGAACTGGAATTAGGGGAAGTAGAATTAGACGAGTTACTCCACGATGTGGATAAGTTAGTCCGTACCCAAGCCGAACAAAAAAAACTTCAGTTTCAAATCAAATATCCTTCTACTCTTACACCTGTAATGATTTACGGCAATTACCAACGTATTTTACAGGTCATGCTCAACCTAATTGGTAACGCGATTAAGTTTACTCATGAAGGGGGAATTGCGATCGCCGCAGAAGTTAACAACAAAAAAGTTGAGTTTCAGGGTAATGAATTTCCAGGTACGGTGAAAATTAGCGTCGCCGATTCGGGTATCGGAGTTTCCTTAGAAAAGCAGGATAAGCTATTTGAAAACTTTTTTCAGGTAGATAATTCTCGCACCAAATCTTATGGCGGTACGGGTTTGGGTTTGGCAATTTCCCAAAAGCTAGTTGAGGCAATGGGAGGCAACATTTCTTTTTACAGTATGGGTGAAGGTTTGGGTTCCACTGTTACCTTTACCGTTCTGTTGAGTCATTTACCAGTAATTAAAACAGTTCAGTAGCGCGATCGCCTTTGCATCTTTTTTAGCACTTCTCTACGAATATCAACTACAGCTAATACTAAACTATTGCAGTACAGCTTCTGGCATATAAGGCTCGATCACTGTTAATTGCTCTCCTAATTTTCGCTTGGCTTCCATTGTTTCATAGGCATTTTGTAATCTTAAAAAATACCCCTCTGATAAATTAAAGAAGCGACATAATCTTAGATCGGTATCAGCAGTAATACGGTGAGTACCTTTAACGATCGCATGAATACAATTAAAGGGGACACCAATTGCCTTTGCCAAAGCATTTTGACTCATACCGATTTCTTCAAGAAATTCTTCTTTGAGAATTTCTCCTGCCATTGGATTATGCAATAGTTCATCACTCATGAAATGCCTCCTGTAATATTTCATTGCTCAATGTTCGTTAATGATAATCGACAATCTCAACCTCAGAAGCATTACCATTTTCCGTAGAAATTTACAGCAGCGATCGCTTGAAAGAATTTGCCGAGCAGAATGAAGACGAGCTTGAAGAATTCGATTTGTAGTGAAAATTTTTCTCGATGCCAATATTATTTTCAGTGCAGCAGCACCTACAAGTAAAGTTGCGAAACTGATTGTTGTTATTTAGAAATATGGGCAATGCGTTACCAGTCCCTATGCTATAGAAGAAGCGCGAAAGAATTTACAGCTTAAAAACTTTGGTTCTCTAAAAGTATATAAATCGTTACTAACAACTCTTACTATAGTAAATAATACGTATGAGCTTACCAGGAGTTATCTAAGATGAACAAAATTACCATTGAGGTCGATTCGGATATACAAGAAGCTTTTGAACGAGCTAGTGAAGCGGAAAAGCAAAAAATAAGGTCTTTAATCGCAATATTTTTCCGTAATTCTTTTGTAAGCAAAAATTTAGTTGAAGTAATGGCTGAGATTGGCACGAGAGCCGAAGCCAGGGGCTTAACTCCAAAAATATTAGCCAGTATTCTAGCTGATGAAGAAGAGAATAGTAATTGATAATAATGTTTTTGTTAGTGCATTATTAATAAAAACCTCAGTACCGTTTCAAGCTGTAAATCTAGCCTTCGAGCAAGAAATACTTTTGTATTCGGAAGTTACGTTCTCAGAATTACAAAGAGTTTTGGCTCGTCGCAAATTCGACCGCTATCTAACTATAGAAGAACGCAATATATTCTTATTCAAGTTAGCTAATGAGTGCCAACCCATTGATATTAAAGAAGAGATTAAAGCTTGTGGAGATACTAAGGATGATAAATTTTTAGAGTTAGCAGTTAATGGCGATGCTGAGTTTATCGTTACAGGCGATGTCGATTTATTGGTATTAAACCCATTTCGCGAGATCGAAATTGTTACACTAGAAGAGTCTCTTAATCGCTTTCGATAACTTTAATTTCAACTGCATCTTTTGGTAGTCTCCTTCGGATATCTATTAAGCAATCTTCAAAAATGAGTTGAATAGCATTCTTTAAACTTTCTTTGGCTTTCTCGATAGTTTCGCCTTGACCATTAGCACCGGGAATTTCTGGGCAAATAGACCAGTATCCGCCTTCGGTTGCTGCTTCTACGATCGCTGTCAACTCTGCTTTCATAAATTTCTTTCAACGTTTACTTAATTAAATAATAAAGCGATCGCAACTAAGAAAACTAATAAGGTAATTCGCGATCGCGCTACTAAATACAATTTTTCTTTCTATTCAACTTGATAGATTTTTTTGACTTTGTCAACGATCGCGATCGCACTAGATAGAAATTTTTTAAGCCAAACTATCAAATAGTGCCTATTTGTCTCTATCTTTAGTTTTTACATGAAATTGTTATTAAAAACATTATTAATTCGTCGAGCAAGGGATGAAGGTTTTGTCCTGCCTGTCGTTATTGCTATTGGCTTGATAATGATTTTATTGGGTGTAGCTAATATTGTTAGATCTAATGAAGAAAATTTAACGGCTATTTCTCAAAATAGTTCTGCCGATGCTTTTGCGATCGCTGAAATAGGAATTGCTCGCTATAGAGAACTGTTAAACAATAATCGAATCTTGACAGTTTACAATTTAAACCAGTGGAATACTGCTGATGTCTTGGCTGAAACCTGCAATGATATTACTACTACTCCAAATGGTTGGGCAGATGGAGGAACTGCTGCTGCTGTTTATAACATTAATAAATGGTGGGAAATAACCGAGGATTTTAATACTGACGGTACGGTAGATGCTTCTATCGGTCAATATAGAATTATTCAATATGAATACGATATTGATGGTAATGTTGGTGATGCAGATGGCGATGGTGTTCTTGATGACACAAACGATAATGGTGTTTTTGATGTAAGCGACGATGCCGATAACGATACAGATGGAGATAATGAAAGCGATGCTAGAGGGCTTTTAACAGTCCAAGGGAGAAGCTTGGATGGTAGCGAAGCTCAGATAGAGGTTGAAATTCCTCTGCGTGTTAATGACTTAGAAAATCTTGCTCCTGCGTTATGGATAGGAAATGGAGCGCTCGCCAGCAACAACTTTGGAAATGCTGGAGAACTTGAGGTAGATCCAGATGATAATGTGGTGCTTTCTGATTCTGGGGGTGGCTGTCCTTTTATAGCTGGTATAGATGGTGAAAATGCCATATACGATCCTCGCGATTTACCACCAATCATCAATGAAGGTGCTATTTCTGCCAGCAATAAAAATACTCTTGCAAGCTTATCTATTACTACTGATACGCTTTTACCTACTAGTTCGGCAGATAATCAAAATGATGACAGATTTTTTTATGTAGCAGATAACGATCTCAACATTACAGATGCCGATTTTGCAGCTGACGGTACTTCTAAAGTTACAGTTTATGTTAAAGGAAATTTAGACATTACTAATTCAACTGCTGGAAATAGTGTCAACATCGGAAATTACAGCACTACTTCCAATCTTATATCCTCTAACAATCTGGAAATTTTTATTGACGATAGTAGTACAAGAAATATTAATATCGCCACTGGAGGCGGGACTGTCAATATAGAAGCTTTTATCCATGCACCAAGTGCGACAGTAAATATTACTGGTGGTGGCACTGTCAATATTAATGGGGCTATGTGGATAAACACTTTTAATAATAGTGGAGGAACAGTTGTTAACATTCAAACTGATGAAACCAGCACTACAGATGGATTTCAAAGTTCATACAATTTGTATTCTACCAGTGATGAGATATCGCCTAGACCCCTTACAGGTAGTCCGACCAACTGGCAAAGAGAGGAAGTAGAATAAAATGCTGCAATATTTGATAAAGTGTAAGTCCAAAAAATTAGATCGCGATCGCGGTTTTACTACCTTAGAAGTTATTATTTCTCTGTTAATTGCTTTAGCTTTTGTTGCCGTATCCATGCAAAGTTTAGTTTATGCGATGGCAATGAAAGTTCAGGCACAAGAAAAACAAAGAGCAAATCAATTAATTCAAGAAGATATAGAAAGAATCAATCAGCTAGGAAGTAGCAACGGTCTTACTGGTAACTGCACACCTGCTAACTATGCAGGTGGATATGCTGATGGTTTATGGAATATCTTACAAACACTTGATAATAGTACAGAACCAGATGGTTTAGGAAAATTTTTTGCAGATAATGCAACAACCAAAGTAACTAAAACAATAAGATCAGATGGTACGGGAAAAGAATTAGGTTTGAGACGTTTTCATGTCAGTAATAGCGGCAGCGTTTTTCCACATAGAACTTTAAAAATAAGATATCAAGTATGGGAGTGGGATGGAACCAACTTTGTTGATTCTATAGGTTCTACAGATCTTACTGGCGATAATCCAATTGCAGACACATACGTAGAGGTCATACCTGATGTTGCTCTCGCTTGTTCATAAAAAAAACAGCGGTTTTACTCTTATGGAAATGCTGATTACTATCATTGTAGTTGGTGTAATTGCAGCGATCGCTGCTCCCAATTTGCTAGGATTGCTAAATCGTAACCGAATTAATACTGCTATAGGTGATATTGAAGGAGCAATTAGAGAAGCACAACGACAGGCGATGCGTAGTGGCAGATCTTGCAATATTACAATTGACACCACAGACAATGATAATGCTATTTCGGGTGGTTGCTTATTGAGTACTCGTAGTTTAAAAAACTCAATCAATTTTAACTCAAACTTAAATGCAATTACTTTTTCTGGTAAAGGCAATACTAACAATTCTGCAATTTTGGTAGTGTCAATGCCTGACGGTACTGATAGTCAAAAATGTTTGGTTATGAATGCTGGTTTGGGTTTGATCCGAACGGGTGATTACTCTGGCGATCCTACAGGCGCTTTAGCTGAGGCTAACTGCCAATAGATAGCATTTGCTTGGGGTTCAAAAATATTTAAGTATAGTGTCAATATTTTTCTATGTTTTGTTTTCAAAAAGCTCGAAATCGAGGCTTTACTCTTGCCGAATTATTAATCACTCTTATAATCGTTGGTGTTATAGCTGCGATCGCTGCTCCTAATTTGCTTGGGTTATTAAATCGTTATCGCGTTAGTGCAGCTTTAGATAAAGTAGAAGGAGCAATTAAAGAAACACAAAGACAAGCTATGCGACAAGGAAAAATATGTCGCATAAACATTAATCCTACTACCAAAATTTTGTCTGGCAATGCACCTAATTGTCTGTTGGCTAATCGAGTAATTGACGACAATATAGACATTAGAACTAATCTATCTGGTACTCCGCCAAACATAAACTTTTCAGGTAAAGGTAATACTACCAAAATGGGAACTATAGTTTTGTCCTCTGACGGAACCGATAGCCAAAAATGCTTTGTAATTTCTCTTGGTTTAGGTATTAGTAGAACTGGTGATTACACTGGTGGCAAAACTGGTTCGGTATCGGCTAACAATTGTCAGACAGAAAACTAAGAAATTAGAATCGAGCTATTTTCTAGTTTAGAGAGTGTCTGAAAAACTTGATGTTTAGGCATCCAGCCTAGTCGAAAAATATTCACTATAATATGCTCTTATTAGTAAATTATTGAGTACTAGTATCATAGCGACTATTCAGAGTAAAGGTCAGATTCCGAAGCACAATTTCCTGAGAAAGCACAAGAATTGAATTTTTTTTCAAAAACATCAGAAGTAACAACAAAAATATTGTCTTGTAGATCGAATCCTGGATTATCGCTACCGTTAGCCAATTGTGTATCAGTTTGACCTACTTCAAAAGCAATAATACGTTGATCGTCTCCAAGAAATTTGGCATCTGGAGGATAACCACTAGTACTAGGATCGGAAGAGTCGATTATTTTAAACTGTGCTTCAGGATGATCTGGATTGGTAATAGTAGTACCATCACTAGCAGTAGTGGGAACAAATTGTGCATAACCTTTTCCATATAAAAATCGACCTAAAGAAGGTTGGTCGTTAGAAGCATCGCTAACTGTTATTACTCCATCACCATCAGCATCAAATCCACCATAATTTGGTATCAAACTACCCTTTTTCAGAAATTGAACGGTAGGATCGTCAGTCTTTACCTCCGTCTGATCATAACTATCTCCATAAAGATCGCCATTAAACGTTCTAGGATCTTTAAAATCTATAGTATGAGATACTTTAACATCATATTGACTGAGAGTTTGCCAAGAATCATCTGCATTTTTACCAGTAGCACTTGTAGCAGTTTGAGGGTCAGCGTCTACTCCAGTACTAGGATCGATTAAATAATCATTCCCTCTGCTATTACAGTTGGTTTGCCCAATAGGACTAGAGGTAATAGTGAGAGGCTTGGATGAATCTACAGTGATAGGTTGAGGCTGTCGATCGGGATCGCGAATCCAAGGTGTTGTATCGTTTGGATCGTTAGAATTGCTACCAAAGTCAGTTCTCATCACCCATTCACTACCGTCATTCTTACAACTGAAAGCTCCACCCAAATCCTGGAAACTCCAGATGTAATTCGTAAAATTATAAGAGTTGTCATCTGGAGCAGTTCTGGCTCTAGCTACCGTTCTGGTACTTGCCGTGTAGTTACTGTTAGCTACTCCACTTACTGTTTCAATTCCTCCCGTGAAGTAAAGCTGTGCTGTAATAGCAATTCCATCAACATCTGCTCTATCACCATTATCGATTACGCCATCGCTATTAAAATCCGTTACTATCACGCCATCGCCATTAGTATCTGCTGTTTCTCTGTCGTTGTTATCGATTACGCCATCACCATTGGTATCAGTTGCATTTTCTGTAATGCCATCTCCGTCATCATCTAGAACACAAGCATAAAAACCTTGGTAGGTCGTTTCATTTGTTCCATTTCCATCACAGTCTATAGATTGGTCGATGTCATCTACACCGTCAATTAATGCCAGGTTACTCCAACCGCTTGGATTATCTACTCTACCCGCAGATGAGGCATCTGTAACGTAACTACCATCATCATTTAGTTGTGGACCCCAGCGATAAATAACTAGGGGACCGCGCCATTTTTGATATCCTTGTGGTGGAGCTACAGAATAAATTACTCTTTGGGCAACTTCTGGTATCTGAAGTGCTAAAACTGCCTCGCCACCAGTAGGAAGATTATAATCTGGTGCTATAGACTCATCAACATTAGCAGTTGAAGGATTGTCAGCAGTTGTCAGATAAGTAATATCTGTATTTACTTCTATACTTTGGGCACGTCTTAGTTCATCGGAAATAAACTCCATCGCACGAGCGGTTTCATTACGAACGGCAGATTTAGAAGTTTCGCTTTTAGTCATACTCAATACTTGCATTAAACCAAAACCCATAGCACCAATTACTATTGAACCCATGATTAAACCGACCAATAGTTCAGTAAGAGTAAAGCCAGAATTGGCTTTTTGTGGTTTTAAAAGCTTATGAAATTCTTTATTATTCATATTAATATTCATATTAATTTTGTATAGACTTGAAATAAAATTAAATATTGCTTTTATGGTTGTTATGGTTTCAAATAATTTTTTGATTAAACAAGCAAAATAAATAACTATAGCTATTGCCATTCAACAGTAGTCAATAACAATATAATTTAGGCAAAAATGCTCGTAAATTCGTGAGGACACCTAAATTTAGAATGAAGCGATTATAAATTCGGTGTTTATCTGTTTAGTTAAGATAAAGCGATCGTAAGCTAAATAATTAGAAATCAAATAAGTTCCAAAATAAATTATCTAGCCACAAAAAAGCGAGCGCACCTTTAATAAACGCATTTTGTTAAAATACTTAGCAGTCAGGCGATTGCAAGACTTGATATTTTATGACTTCTCAATTACCCAAAACAGCTAACCAATCTTTATACGATCGCGATTTTTGTTTGTGGATCGAACAGACAGCCACAAAAATAAGAGGGCGCGATGTTAATAATATCGATTGGGAAAATTTGCTTGAAGAAATTGAAGGTATGGGGAAAAGTGAAAAGAATGCCTTAGAAAGTAATCTGACTATTTTATTAATGCACCTGCTGAAGTGGAAATATCAGCCAGATAAACGTTTTAATAGTTGGGCTTTCACCATTACCGAACACAAGATCAGAATCAAACGAGCTTTTAAACACAGCCCTAGCCTCAAACGCTACTTTGAAGAAGTGTTTGCAGAGTTTTATGCAGATGCTAGAAAATTGGCTTCTAGAGAAACGGGTTTGGCAATGGACACTTTTCCCGTACAGTGTCCTTTTACTTACGAAGAAGTTATCGATGGCGATCGCTTTTTTAATTAGAGACTACTTGAAAAATAATAGCTTGCCGAATTTTTAAATTTAAAATTTTGAGCGGTCGCACTTCAGTTATTTCTCTCGTCCTATATTATCGCTCGGCGTTCGCCAAATTCCCCTTATGAATTAACAATCTTGACATCCAACTTCGCATATTGCTAAGTTGAAGATTAACTGATACTACCGCTTTAGAAGATGAAGAATCGCGAACGATAACTTAAAAGGAAACTCGATGCACGTCATCTCACAAACTCGTCTTAAGCAATTCTGGCGCAATCATCCTACTGCGGAGGCAAGTTTACGATATTGGTACAAGCTAACCACACAACATCGATGGCGAAGTTTTAGCGATGTTTGTCAAACTTTTCCTAGTGCTGACAAAGTAAAAAACTTCGTCGTGTTTGATATTGGAGGTAACAATTTTCGCTTAATTACCTATATTGATTTTAAGCAAAGTAAAGTGTTTATTCGCAATGTCTTAACTCATGCCGAGTACGATCGGGAAAATTGGAAAAAAGATAATTGGTATCAGTAGCCAACAATCTTTTTTGTTAGCTTAATTCTCTAAAACGTAGCCAAAATCGCGAGTTTTCTAGCTAGTAACTCAATTTAATAAATTTTTTTGTTAATTTATATGACTGATAAATACATTCAACTACTCAAACAATTTCCACCTCGTACTATTAATAATGACGACGAATTAGAAGCAACTCAAGCGACAATAGATCGTTTGCTCGACCGTAATGAGTTAAGTTCAGAAGAATCAGACTATCTTAATGTCTTAGGCGCATTAGTTTTTGAATACGAGCAAGCACAAGCACCAATCCCAGATATTTATGGCGTAGAATTATTAAAAGTTTTGCTCGAAGAGAGGCAGCTACGTCAAAAAGATCTCCTGCCTATTTTTAAAACCGAATCTATTGTCTCGGATATTTTAAACGGAAAACGACAGTTGACCGTACGCCATATTCAAAAATTATCTGAATTTTTTAGCCTCTCCCCTGCTGTATTTTTCTCTTTATCGCCAAACATTAAAGCTATTGCCTAAACGAGATCGCCTTATCGAATTATTAGTGCTAGGAAGGCAACCAAACGTGAGCAAAGACAATATTACCAGAGTATCTATGGATGAATTAAAACAATTTGAGGATTTGACTGATTGGGAAAGAGTTAAAAGAATGACCGCTAAGGAAATAGAAGATTTAGCTAAAGCCGATTCTGATTGTCAGCCTACAGATGATGACTTCTGGGATGATGCTACGGTGACTAAGCCAGACAACCATAAAGTCAGTTAGTAATACTAGTTCTCAAAAGTCACTGAATACTTAATGTCAAATCAAAAATCAAAAGTTAAAAGTCAAAAGCAAGATATAAAAAGGTATTCAGATACTATGCGATCGCCTAAAATTAAAATAACAGCATAAAGTCTAGCTATAGACGTTTTTCCTTAGAGGCTACCCAAAAAGCAATATTTATAATTTTCTCACTAATTTCAAAATTTCTCCTAGCTGTAATTGTTTGAGGCGATCGCTCAAATCCCAAGCAGGCTGTAGCTGTCCTGGTTGAAACGTGCGACTCATTACTACATAAATTGAAGTGCGATCGCAACCAATATCGGCAGCAATAACGTTGTCCCAAGTTTCTGCCGATAATTCGTCTATAATTTGCCAGGTTTCATCTTGCCAGAGCAAACGACGAGAAAAGCGAAAAGGGGCTGATTTTTTACCCGTAATCAAAACTTTTTGCAGAATTTTGCGGATTAAATTGGGGAAGAAACGCCCTAAAGACAACATGACTAACCGTAAAATAATCAGATTAAACGGATTCATTTGTTTTTGTTTTGCCCAACCCAAAGAAC
Organism: Myxosarcina sp. GI1; assembly: GCF_000756305.1. Taxonomy (NCBI): domain Bacteria; kingdom Bacillati; phylum Cyanobacteriota; class Cyanophyceae; order Pleurocapsales; family Pleurocapsaceae; genus Myxosarcina; species Myxosarcina sp. GI1. Next base: position 208,808 of record NZ_JRFE01000026.1, on the reverse strand, counting down.
CCGCGATCGCGATTTCAGCTTCGGTTATTGTAGTTTGATAGTTGCCTACTAAATGCCCGACAGCGTTTTTAATTTTGTTACCGTCTTTTACCTGTAGGGAAAACTGAGTATCAGAAGCGACTAACTTATCGTTGCGGAATAGCTTAAACGTGCCGCCTTTATTAAGGGCTAGATATAGTTCGGTATCAAAACGGCGATCGATTAACAAACCTGCCTCTGGTAGATAGAAACGTCCTTGGGGACGCGGTTTTAGATCGGGACGAACGGTTATAAAATCGCGCCAAGCAAGCAAATAGTTCCAGGTGTGATGACCGATAATGCGATCGTCACTGTAGCAAGCACCGAGTCCTTTAGCCAGTCCCTGTAAAAAGCGATCGTTGATGTTTAAAGCTTCGGGGAACCATTTACCGACTAGTTCAAAACCATGAGGAAAAAAGTTATAGGTATTGCGACTGGTGTATTCTCCCCCATAAGAACCATCGGGATGGACAAACTGAGCGGTGAGAATTACCGCTTTGGCGATCGCATCTTTTAAGCGGTTGCCAGGGTTCAGTTCGTATACCCTTGCCAAACAGGAAATAGTCAGAGTATGGTAGCCAGGATCGCAACCTTCATACTCTTGGAACCAGCCTTCGGGATTTTGCCAGGATAGCACCTGTGCCAATCTTTGTTGTTTGCTCTCGTTCCAGCGATCGCTTTTTAGCAACTGAGATAATAATTCCAGACATAAAACGATTAGTGCCTGATGATTACTTAACCTTCCGCTTTCTTGATGGTGCGCCAGCCAGTCGGCACGCTTACTAAAGAAACGCAAAATTTCTGGATTATTTAAACCCATCAGTTTATAGCTTTCAATACAGGCAAGTAAAGAAAAAGCTGCCGCACCTGCGGCACGTTCAAAGGGAAAATAATCGTCACAGGAACCATCGGCATGACTACTTTTAGCGGCGTAAACTATTCCTGCTTCTACCCACTCTCTTATTATGGGCTGTTGGTAAAAAATATTGCCCTCAAGCTCGGTATGATAAGCCAAAGCTAGAGGATAGACAAACTCTTGAGACATTCCCGCAGGAAAATCTATTACCTTATACTGCCAAAAGGTGCGATCGAAACAACCATAAGTAGGACTGTGAACATTACGATCTAAAAGGGTTAAGATTTTGGGAATTTGGTCTAAAGCAGCACGGGCAAATAAATCTTTACTCATTAGAATTTTGCTTATCTATTGAGTAGTTAGTATATAGCAGTCTTGTTCTATCTCAGATAGTTATCAATCCCAGCACAGTTAGCGATCGCTACTAAAAATTTTCAACTAATGCAATTTTTAAATATACCAGTAACGCGATCGCTTAATTGCAACCATTTAGATCTAGTTGATTTTTATCACTTCATTTGTTTCAAGCGATCGCGAAATTTTTTCCCAAATAACAATTTGATTCAGCCAACCTGCTCTCTGCCTTTAAAAATTTTACCTGAACATAAGGATAGGGATATGCGAATGGCGTAACATTTGAGCCGTTGTGCTACCAATAATTAAATGACGGATGCGATTGTGACCATATGCGCCCATAATTAAGAAATCGATTTGGTTGGCGGCAATGTATTTCTCTATTTCTGGTTCGGGATCGCCGTGCAATAATTCGCATAAGGGCTGAAAATTATTTTGAACTGCTGTTGCTGCTGAAGTTAAATATTGTTGGGCTTTTTCATCGTCATGAGTTGCTACGGTAACGATGTGTAATTCCAAATTATTAAATGGGGTTAGTTCGGCTAAATATCGAACAGCTTTTTGACAACTTTTACCGCCATCGTAAGCCAGCAAAACTCGATTTATAGGTTGAAATTCTCTAGGAGTAACCAAACATGGTCGATGACTCGATCGCACGATTCTTTCCATATTCGCACCTAAATGTTCGCTAGCAAAATCGGCAGTTTCGCCGCGTTTGCCCAGTACGACCAAATCGGCATCGGCTTCAAACTTGTGAAACAGATCGACTAAAAACCCCGTTTCGTGAGTTAACTTGACGGGAGCTATGTTGCGATCGCCAAAAAATTGTTCTGCTGCTTCTAAAATAATTTTGGCGCGTTTGTGGTTGATTTTGGCTCTTTCTGCTTCTACTTCAACCAATTGTGAGAGAAGATGCTGATAAGAATCGATACCGATGCTACCGCTAAAATCGGGATTTTGCATGGCTTGCTGTTTACGCGAATCGGTAACGTAGAGTACCTCAATTTCTATTTGCATATGTGTAGCTAGCCAAGCTACATATTCATAGCTGACCTGAGCAAATTGAGAACCATCGGTACATAAAAGAACTTTTTTCATTAATAACTTCCTACTTGTTTCGCTGCTTAATGACTAGCTAAATCTTCTAGTGCTTCGGGTTTATCGTGTACCGCCAACTTATCGACTAGAGTAGCACTAGCCTCATTTAAACCGACTAGCTCTACATCTATCCCATGACGACGAAAGTTGATTACTATTTTATCGAGAGCGGCGATCGCCGATTGATCCCATAGATGAGCGTGAGTTAGATCGATTTTGACTAGTTCCACATCTTCTTTACAGTCAAAGGCAGACAAAAACTCATTGACAGAGACAAAGAAAATCTGACCTCCAACATTGTAAATACGCTTGTCGCCATCTGGGCTGAGAGTGCTATCGACAAATACCAACTGAGCGATCTTGCGAGAGAAAAGCAGCGCATTTAAAGCTACACCACTCAATACGCCAATTGCTAAATTATGAGTAATAACCGTAATTACTACGGTGGTTACCATAACGGCAGTTTCGCTACGAGGTATCTTACGAATATTTCTTAGAGAAGACCAGTTAAAGGTGCCGATAGAAACCATAATCATTACTGCTACCAATGCCGCCATAGGTATTCTTTCTACCCAGGTACCAAGCACCAACATAAAAAATATTAAAAAGACTCCCGCGCTAAAAGTAGAAAGCCTCGTACGACCTCCAGATTTAATATTAATTACCGACTGTCCGATCATGGCACAACCAGCCATACCGCCAAAGAAACCCGTGACAAAATTAGCAATACCCTGACCCATTGCTTCGCGATTTTTATTGCTAGGAGTATCGGTGAGTTCATCTACAACATTAGCCGTAAGGAAAGACTCTAATAGACCGACCAAAGAAATAGCGATCGCATAAGGAAAAATAATATTTAGTGTTTCCCAATTAAAAGGAACCTGGGGAATGCCAAAATTAGGAAAAGTAGCAGGTAACTCGCCTTTGTCACCTACAGTAGGAACATTGGTTCCGAATGCTAGAGAAATAATGGTAATAACTACAATCGCTACTAAAGGAGAAGGAACGGCAGTAGTCAAACGGGGCAAGAGATAGATAATTGCTAAAGCACCTACTACCATTGCATATACGATCCATGTAGCTTCTTCACCAGTTAATTCTGGTAGCTGTGCGGTAAAAATTAAAATAGCCAAGGCATTGACAAACCCAATCATCACGGCACGGGATACGTATCTAAGCTGATTGGCAATTTTAATGATTCCGAATAGTATCTGTAAAATTCCCGCTAAAATTGTCGCTGCAAATAAATACTGCAAACCGTTGTCGTAGTTAGCAATTAGACTGGTCATTAACAGAGCAGTAGCGGCGGTCGCTGCCGAAATCATCCCAGGACGACCGCCAAAAATTGCCGTAATCATAGCAATAATAAAAGATGCGTATAGACCTACTTTAGGATCTACACCTGCAATCAAAGAAAAAGCGATCGCTTCTGGAATTAATGCCAAAGCAACTACTACACCTGCTAATAAATCTGGCTTGATATTACTAAACCACTCCTTTTGTTTAAATAGTTGCTGCAATATTTCCCTCCTTACGAACAAACTAAAATTTTAATATTGCTTCCAGTTTATAGTGATTCTCAAACCAATGAAAAATATCAATTTTCTATAAGGTCTTATCAAGAGTACGAAGCATTGAGATAATAACGTTTTAGTGGCAATAAAATTAAGTGATTAGTATCCAAAACAATTTACAGGTTTTAGTCGATCGCAAACTGCTATAGATGACTAATTATGAAATATCGAGGATTATTTGTCGGTTTGACTACTCTAGATTTTGTTTATGCGATCGAGCATTATCCCCAGGCAAATCAAAAAGTAGTAGCGCAAAAATATCTAACAACCGCAGGAGGTCCTGCTACTAATGCCGCAGTTGCCTTTAGTTATTTTGGCAACCAGGGAAGGTTGTTAACTGTTTTGGGACAACATCCCATAACTCAATTGATTAGAGCCGATCTCAAAGAATATTCAGTTGAAATAGTGGATATGTTGCCCGAAAAAACTGACAGTCCTCCAGTTTCGTCAATTATCGCGACAACAGCTACGGGTGAACGTGCGGTTATTTCTATTAATGCTATTAAATCTCAAAGCAATAAATCTCAAATACCAGAAGCAATATTATCTGACATAGATATCATTTTAATCGATGGACATCAAATGGAAGTAAGCTGGGTTCTTGCCGAAGTAGCAAAAAGCAGGCAGATTCCTGTAGTAATCGATGGTGGTAGCTGGAAATCCAATTTCGATCGCGTGCTTCCCTTTGTCGATTATGCTATCTGTTCGGCTAATTTTTATCCTCCTCAATGCCAAAACTCTCAGGATGTGTTTGAATTTTTGCAAGAAATGGGAATTTCTCGCATTGCTATTACCCAAGGTGAGGGAGAAATTTTGTATTGCGATCGCGGCAAAATTGCTAATATACCCGTACCTGCGATCGAGGCGGTAGATACTATGGGTGCGGGAGATATTTTTCACGGTGCTTTTTGCCACTATATCTTGCAAGAAGATTTTGCCACTGCTCTAGATCGTGCGGCACAAATAGCTAGTAAATCTTGTCAATTCTTGGGTACCAGAGCTTGGTATTATAGTTCTTAACAGGCAATTGCTTAAAAAAGTTTTTGGCTATTAGCTTTTAGTACTGTCTATTCGTATGTAAGATTGCAAAAACTCAGCTTGAAGAGGAAACAATTGCAATTGAAATCAAAATAAGGTTATTTGAAGCCGAAGATGTCGAACAGATAGCGTGGTTGTTTCATGACACAGTACGGGAAGTCAACCTTGGCGATTATTCTAGCAGTCAAGTCAGAGCTTGGGCACCTGACGATCTTTACTTTAGAAACTGGGTAGAAGTTTGTTCGAGCCGATTTACTTATGTTGCCGAGATTGGCGGTGTAGTTTCAGGTTTTGGCGAATTAGAACCCAACGGTCATGTTGACTGTTTTTACATTCACAAAAACTATCAGCGTCGTGGAGTAGGCAGTAAAATTTATCGAGAGATAGAAACCAAGGCACTTGAATTATCTATAAACCGTTTGTTTGTCGAAGCCAGTATTACTGCCAAACCGTTTTTTCAACGCATGGGGTTTTCAGTTGTCAAAGAGCAAAAGGTGGCTCGTCGAGGTGAAATATTTACCAACTATGTGATGGAAAAAATTTTACAAAGTTTAGCGACAAAGTAAAAAATGTTCTGCTGTGATTTTTAAAATAATCTTATAGTTAAAGAGTAACTAGTTTGGCGCAGCATGGATTTTAGCAAACTGAGTCGATTATTAGCAGATTATACCTATCGCGAACTGAGGTTGCGTGCTAAGGAATATCTACTATATCAAAACATCGGTGGCGAAGAACAATATTTAGCCGAAGTTACTATGTATAACTGCATGACTGACTTTTTGCAAGATTTAGGAATGAAACAACGGCAAGCCGAAGAATATTGCGAAGATAGCGGTCGCCTGACCGAATTAGCCCAATATATTAGCTCGATATTAAAATAAAAAAAAATCTAAAATTTAACGACGATAAAAACAAAAGCTGGTATTTTGGTAGCAAAAGTTTCTTAGGGATAGTTGACTAAAGAAGTAAAATAATTTTGATTTATTATTAATAAGTTCTAAGTTTTTGGTATGCTGAAAATTGCTCGTAAAACTGCTAAAGCTATATTACCAGAATCGTCAGTTTATCGTCTCAAACGCCAAATCGAACAATCGCGTTTCGAGCAGTATACACGAACTCAACTAGACGGAGTTTTTAGAGCGATCGCTCCTGGCGTAGTTCCTCCTAAAGCTTTAATTGCTAAAACTGCGGCTTTGAACGAGCGAGAATTAGAAAAACAAAGTAATGCTGATGTCTATTGGCAAACAGGATATTATGAGGTTTTGCGAGTATTCAAAATACTCGATCATTTAGGAATTAATCCTAGAACTATTGGTTCTATTTACGAACTTGGTTGCGGTACTGCCAGACTGCTAAGACATTTCCGCTGTATTGAAGGAGTAAGGCTGGTAGGTTCGGATGTTAATCCAGAAATGATTCAATGGTGTTTAAAAAATATTCCCGATGCTGAATTCTACGACAATGAATTAACTCCGCCGCTATCATTTGCTAATGATAATGATTTTGATGTAATTTTAGCTTCTTCTGTATTTACTCATATTCCTTTAGATCTTCAAGAATCATGGCTACATGAAATGAAACGTGTTTTACGTCCTGGTGGTATCTTTATTTGTTCGGTACTGGGTAAAAATCATATTTCGCTATTGTTAGATGAGTCGGAAATTAACCAACTAGAAAAAACGGGTAACTTTACTCTTACTTCGGAAGATTCTCAAGCTACCTATTCAACACGGGTTGGCGGTTCTGGTTGGGATGTCTTCCAAACTCGCGCCGAAGTAATTCGAGTTTTTGGTTCGATTTTTCAAATTGTCGATTATATTCCAGGAGGACAAGATTTTTTGGTGTTGCAAAAACCCGACCCCTCTATTTTCATTAGCGTTCCTTCGGTTCCTTTTCCTGCGGAAAGAGTTTAAAACTGAAAATACAAATGCCTCATCTAAAACTAGCTACTATCTAAACTCAAGAATTTGAGGAGCGATTTTCATTGGGAAAATAATCGTTGTATTTTTCCTGGTCGTAATAATAAAGAGTTCGTATTGGATAGGGAATATTAATATCAGCATCATCAAAGGCTTTTTTAATTGCCACGATCGCTCTAGTCTGTACGTGACGTACCTCTTTTTGTTGTGGTTTTGTCCAATAGCGCACGATAAAATCGATCGAACTATCGTTAAAGTTGACCAGATCGATTTCTGGTGCGGGATTGTCTAATACTCCTTCAACTCTAGCGATTAAGCTTTCTAAAATATTACTAGCTTCGGTAAGAGGTGTGTTGTAATCTACTCCTACAGCTAGATCGGTTCTTCTAGAAGGATAAGCCGTTACCACTTCTAAAGCTTCGGTAAATACAGTTGAATTAGGTAATAAAACTTTTTGACCTTGATAAGTACGAATTTGCGTGGTGCGAATACTGATATTCTCTACTTTTCCTTCAAAGTCTCCCGTGTGTATTTCGTCACCAATACTAAAAGGTTCTTCAATTAGTAAAATGATTCCTGCCAGGAAGTTTTTGAAAATATCTTGAAAGGCAAAACCGATCGCCACCGAACCCAAACCTAAAGTTGCAATCACGTCTCCTAGCTCAAAATCGGGAAAAGCAACTACGCAAGCTAATACGATACCAATTACCCAAATTGCTACTCTGGTAGTTTTTTTCAGCAACAGACGTAAAGATAAGCTGCGTATAGCTCGACTACCTGCATTGTCAACTATGTTTTGGACTAGTTGAACTGCATATCTAGTTAAAAACAGAATTATAATAGCACCAAGCAAGCCTGGTATAGCTTTAACTGCCAAACCTAAAAGGTCTTTTAAACTATTAACTATAGTTTCGATAATACCGTTCACGGTCTAACTCCTATACTTAATTACAAGTATCTGTTTTAGCACTATCAGGGGAAATAGCGAAATTATTTTTTTGTATCGAGATTATTTTAATTACAGTAGCCGTTAAAATCCTAAATCAGCTTTGGCAATTTCGGCTGCTGCATAGACTTCATCATTGGGTATCTCTTCCCAGTCTGGTTCGCCAATTTCACTGTAGAACTGACTGTCGTAAGCGCGGGTACGTACTACTACGGGCATGGGTACGGCATGACCGAGGACTAAAGCTTGCTGTTTGGAATCTAGTTTTGCTAATACCGATCGCAGTCCGTTAGCACCAGAAACTCCTGTAAAGATCGCATCGATATCTTTTTCGTCGTTGAGCAAGCAAGTAATGCGCGTACCGACTTGGGACATAACTTCGTTGTCAATTCCCGAAGGACGCTGATCGACTACTAACAGAGTCACAAAATATTTCCGCATTTCTCTGGCGATGGTGCCGAAGATAGTTTGATGGACGATCGCCGAATCTAAAAAGCGGTGTGCTTCTTCAATGGTGATAACTAACTGACGGGGTTTGTCTAAAGGATTTTTAGTTTGCAAAAAGCGATCGGCTTTTTTTACGTAGCTGGCATGAATGCGGCGAGTAATCATATTAGTTGCCAACATATAAGAGAGTAAATTCGATTGCGAACCAAATTCAATAATGACGTTTTTACCTGCATCTAAATCTTGAATTAGCCGCTCTATATAGTTATGAGGGCAAGCCGAGCGAATATATTTGAGACTATCAAACCGCATTAGCTTGCGCTGCAAAGACATCAAAGAACCAGGATGCCCCTGTTTGGATTCGCAGAAGACCTTAATATCTTCATTGGTCATGTTGAGCAACTGCACGATCCAGTGTTTACCGTATTCATTGTGCAGAATTACTGCATTGTCTAACGCTGCCTCGGACAGACCCAATTCTCTAGCGACTAATTTTAGATCTTCGATTTCAATCTGGTCGTAGCTGAGATATAGTTCCTGTGCGTCGCGTACTCCTCGGCGTTTGGTAGATTCGGGATCGAGGGTATACATTTCTACCTGACCTGGAAATAGCTGGCGCAATCCTTTGACGGTACTCACCTGTTTGCCTTCTTTCATCGCTTCCCAACCGTATTCGGAGTGCATATCAAACATTAGGTTGACAGCAGCATTTTTGCGAATAATGCCCGAAATTAATAGGCGAGTTAAGAAGGATTTACCAGTACCAGACTTACCAAAAATTCCGTTACTGCGTTCGACAAAACGATCTAGATCGATACAGACAGGAACGTCCATATCTAATGGTCTTCCGATGGAAAAGTTACGGCGATATGGGTCGTCTTCCCAGCCAAAAACGCTACGAAAATCGCTTTCTGAGGCTTCATAAACTTGGCTGAAGTGGGCGGGAATAGTTTTAACGGGAAGTAATTCTAGTTCGGTGCTGGTCTGTGCTTCAAAGGAAGCAAGATTGGTGTTTTTGGGTGCATCTATCGGTAAACTCGCTCGATCGCTTGCTGTTGCAGTTGGAGTAAACATCAGCATTGGTGCGAGTTCGACCGTACCATAGGTGCCGCTTCCTGCTAGGACATCGCGCATAAATGTATCTTCGATTGGTGGGGGATTGGCGATGATGCGATCGCTTGCCGCCCCTAAAGCTACATCAGTTAACAAACAAAAAAAACGCGATCGCGTCCCCTGCACTACCAAAAATTTACCGACGCGCATATCTTCTACGGAAATATCTGGATGCAATCTGACTTCTAAACCTTTGGTTAGAGAACCTTGAATGACCGAACCTAGCGGTATCTCCGAATTCATACCTTATTTTTTCCTCGTTGGCGATGTCTGAATTGTAAATAATTTGTAACCGATCTGTACAAAGATACTAACAATTTTCAATTCGGCAATATCCCTAAATTAAGCGAATATTTGCAAAATATCAAACTAAATTAGCTGTTTGGATCTATATCACAGGTAAACTTAGCAAGCTGCTTTACACTCTCTTTATAGAAACCCATGAGGTAAAGGTAAGTAGCGTAAATAGCTATATCCATAGATTGTCTTGTTTATTAGTAAGTCTAATCATAAATCACTAACAATCATGAGAGTACGATTGGCACACGCAGTATTTATAACTATTGGAATCGTTAATTTTAGTTTGATGCCCCCTCAAACTCTTAACAGCACATCAATAAGACTTCAGACAAATGTTACCAATAATTATTGCTACTGGTTTGCCTGGGTAAGTATTTTATGTTGGGATTTTTAGCGGTCGGTGAAACCATAATTTCCGATAGAATAGACTATTGAATTTGCTTAACATAGCTCTATTCCGAAAATTCCTTGAAAAATCCAATAGCACAACCCAAATTTACCGCTAGCCTGTTGTTTGACGGTTGGACAATTGCCGTAATAGTAATTGCGCTAATCATTGCTACGCCGATAATTTTTGTCTTTAGCAGTATTTTTACCAGATCTCAGACTATTTGGCAGCATTTAGCCAGTACGGTTTTGTGGAATTATGTCACTAACTCTTTCTGGCTAATGCTTTTAGTTGGTCTGGGAGTATTAATTATTGGTGTGGGTACGGCATGGCTAGTAACAATGTGTCGTTTCTGGGGAAGTCGCTGGTTGGAGTGGGGACTATTATTGCCTCTGGCAGCACCAGCATATCTGCTAGCTTATGCCTACACTAATATGCTGGATTATTTTGGTCCCGTACAGACCCAGTTGCGGTCTATTTTTGGTTGGTCGAGCGTTAAAGACTATTGGTTCCCCGATATTCGTTCCCTTTGGGGAGCGGCTATAATGCTGCTGTTGGTACTTTATCCCTATGTTTATTTACTTACAAGGGTAGCATTTTTAGAACAGTCAGTCTGTACTTTAGAAGCAACTCGATCGCTTGGTTGCAATCCCTGGCGCGGCTTTATCAAAGTGGCTTTACCTCTAGCCAGACCTGCAATTGTGGCGGGTTTGGCTTTGGCTTTGATGGAAACTCTCAACGATTTGGGTACGGTAGAGTATTTTGGCGTAACTACGTTTACTACGGGAATCTATCGTACCTGGTTGGGTATGGGAGAACGAGCCGCAGCCGCTCAGTTGGCGGCTTTGTTAATGTTATTTATTTTGGTGCTAATCGTTATCGAACGTCAATCGCGATCGCAGGCAAAATACTATAGTTTTAATTCTCAACAACAATTACCCAAATACGAGCTAAATTTCTGGCGTGGGGCGATCGCGGCTTTAGCTTGTTTTCTGCCTATAGCTTTGGGATTTCTGATTCCCGCACTGTATTTACTACAGCTAACCTTAAATAATCTGTCTACCGCTTTCGATGATGATTTTTGGCAGCTAGCCAAACATAGCCTCATTTTGGCAGTTGTTACTGCCGCGATCGCGGTAATTGTTTCTCTGGTTATGGCTTACGGACAGAGATTACAACCTACTTGGATGATGCGATCGGCAATTAGAATTGCGGCGATGGGTTATGCTATCCCTGGTGCGGTAATTGCTGTAGGTGTGTTAATTCCCGTAGCTCACTTAGACAATGTTCTCGATCTCTGGATGCGGGCAAATTTTGGTATTACGACGGGTTTATTGTTGTCAGGAACCGCCGTTGCCTTGATTTTTGCTTACTTAGTTCGCTTTTTAGCGGTAGCTTTTGGTTCGGTAGAATCAAGCCTAAATAAAATTTCACCAAATTTAGACGATGCTTCGCGTAGTTTGGGCTACGGCGCGACTAAAACTTTACAGAAAATTCATGCACCTTTAATGACGGGTGGTTTGTTAACTTCAGTGATGTTAGTTTTTGTTGACGTAATGAAAGAACTCCCCGCTACTTTAGTCATTCGTCCGTTTAATTTTGATACTTTGGCAATTAGAGTCTATCAATATGCTTCGGATGAACGATTGGCAGAAGCAGCAGCACCAGCTTTGGCAATTGTAGTAGTAGGAATCATTCCCGTAATCTTTTTGAGCTGGAGAATTGCTCGTTCGCGCCAATAAAGTTTTCGACTTAAATTTCTTCAATACTGGCTCTTACCTCGGCGATCGCTTTCATTAACAAAAGCTTCTATTTTTTGTCGATGTATCATCGTAATTAACAAGAATTAATACATATCTTTTTACATAAACATACAAAAATTTAAAAAATCATTTTTAGTTTTGCGCTTTTTAAAAAATACGTTTGGATAAAACTTAAGAATAAATTGATAAATTTTAGGTAATATGACAGTAGAAAACCTGTAATAATACGGAAACAAATAGACGTGATTTTCTTTCACTATATAGATACGAGTTTGAAAGAACGATTATGTCTAATAATGCTTTAAAAACACTAAACAGACTATTTACGGCATCTATGTTGGTGGTTTCACTGATTGCCTGTCAAGAAATGCCCGAAGCCAAAAATCCTAATTCTCAACCTCAAAATAAAATCGATATTATTAATACTCCCTAGCGATCCGTGGGCTACGCGCAGCGTAATCGCTATTTGCTAAAATAGCTTCGCCAAACCAATACTCTTGCATATCTTTAAAAGTTTTAATCTGTAAGCCATACAAAGGATTGCCGATAGCTAATAGTTGTCTCTGGCGATCGACAGCTAAAAATGCGACGGCATGAGAAAATCTTACGCCTTTTTTATTTTTATTTTTTTCTTTGACATGAAGTAGAGCGAATTTATTAAGTTTGACTAAATCTTGTAAGCTCAAGTTGTGTCGATACTGAGGATTTAAGCCCAACTTTTGCATAGCTTTAATTTCTAATAATGTAGTAGTACCAAAGCGATTGGTTTTGGTTAGTTTGACTACATCTTTTTCGGTTATTTCAGGGTGCTTTTGGGTGTAGCGAGCTATGGTTGCAATACTAGAAGGAGTGCAAGTGTAAGGTGTAGTTTGCATAACTATATTGTTAACAATTATCGAACTGTTAACAAAAACTGCTACGGGACGTAGAAAAAATATTAAAATACTTAAAGCTAGAGAAATTGTGCCGATCGCCACGATTAATTGGTGTATTTTACGACGCGACCGCGCTCCTGCTAATTCCAAACAAACTAACAATCCCAAACAAAAACAGCCCATTCCCACGATAGTTTCATTAAAATAACCCGCTAGATAAATTAAAAATATTGGGGGGAAAATTTTGGGCAACCACGAAATAAGATTGAACTTATCGATCGCAATTAAAATAGTCAACAACAAAGCGATCGCTGCCAATCCCCAAACCAAAGGTTTTTGATGATTTTTTAGCGCATTATCAGAATTTATGCCAGTAGCAGCTAAAAATTTACCAAAAACCGCACCGCTAATAAAAGCCAGACTGCAAACTATACCCAAACTAAGCATTAAGGATAACTAAGAATTAACTCAAACTAAACTGCCAACCAAGAAGCAGAACAATTTATCGAGTCAGTTACAAATGAGTGTCACTATTTTAGTTTGTTGCTGGTTAGATTGGTGTGACTTACCGACAAATATCAAATCGAGTAACTTAGGTAAAAAGTTATATTGGTTTATCGAGCTAACTTTTAATTGCATCAAGGTATCAAATGCGCGATCGCTCCAGTCTGACCAACGGTCAGTCGCAGGGCTTGAAGCCATCTTCAAGCCACCGACTGACTTCCGAACAACAAGCTGCTGCCTACGCACCTAATAGCGTTGTCGTTACTGCTGGTGCGGGGACGGGCAAAACTTACATGTTGGCAGAAAGATATGTGTATTATTTAAGAGAAAAACAGTTATCGCCTTTAGAAATAGTTGCCGTTACCTTTACTGAAAAAGCAGCTACAGAATTGCGATCGCGTATTCGCGCCTTAGTGAGGCAACAGCTACCAGAACGCCTGGATATACTGGCAGAACTAGAAGCAGCACCAATTAGTACGATTCACACTCTTTGCAGCCGTATTTGTCAGGAACATTTTCAAACTATTGGCATATCAGCAGATTTTAAAGTTCTTGAAGATTTAGAAGGAACCATTTGGTTAGATGAATGCCTGACGGCAGCTTTAGTACAATTGCCACAACAGTTTTATCGACTAATTCCTTACTCTTTGATGTCAGAGATTATGAGTAATTTATTAGCCGATCCCTATACGGCAACTAAAGCTTTAGCAAGGGGTATTGGAGACTGGAAAAGTATAATTATTAAAGCTCGCCAGGTAACATTAGCAAGTTTGACACAAAATCCTGTCTGGCAAGAAAGTTATAGGATTTTGCAACAGCATCAGGGTAAGGAAGGAGATAAATTAGAAACAACTCGTCAAAATGTTATTGAGGCGATCGCAGATCTTGAAGCAGAGAAAAACATTGTAGATGCGCTGTCGGTTATTGACAATATAGATCTGAGAAAAGGTAGTAAAAAAAATTGGCAAAGTGAAAGTTTTACAGTAGTAAAAAACGCTCTTACAGCCTTGCGGGATTTAATTAGAGAAATTAACCAACAAGGGTTAGTTAGTTTGACAATAACTGAGACAGACGAACGGTTAAAAACTATTTTTCCCGCTCTTAATGAAGCATATTTAGAAGTTACCAATTATTTGAATACTCGCAAGCAACAGGCAAGAGTTTTAACCTTCAACGATTTAGAAATTTACGCCTTACAGGGATTACAACAGCTTCGGGTAAGAGAATACTATCAGCAAAGATGGCAGGTATTTTTAGTCGATGAATTTCAAGATACTAATCCCGCTCAAGCCGAACTATTAACTTTACTTACCGAACGAACCGAACTAACCATCGTTGGTGATATCAAACAGTCTATTTACGGTTTTAGACGAGCCGATATACGAGTCTTCAAGCAGTTTCGCGATCGCCTGCTAGAAAACCAAGGCAGTGAAGTTATACTCAGCCAAAGCTTTCGTATCCATCAACAGTTGTGCGATCGCCTCAATCGAATTTTTACCCCCCTGTTAGCAGAATATCAATCGTTAAACTCCAAGCGTCAACCGCCAGCACTAGAAACAGCCGACTATCTCAGAGTCATGGCTGTAGATGCCGATAGTCCAAAAATTAGTAAAGCACAACGCCAGCGAATAGAAGCTAATTATTTAGCAGAAACTATCGCGCAAATGTTAGCCGAAGAGACTCCAGTATACGACAAGCAAACTAAAAAATCACGTCCTCTCGAACCCAAAGATATTGCCATTCTTACTCGTACCTGGCAGCCTCTAGAAGTATATGCCGACGCTTTAGCTGCCGCAGGCATTCCCGTCGCTCCTGCTGGAGGTGGAAACTTACTAGCTACTAGAGAAGCCAAAGATGCTGGTGCGCTGTTGCGATTTCTTGCCAATCCTAGAGACGATATTGCTCTGGTAGCGGTGTTACGGAGTCCTTTCTTTGCTCTTAGCGATCGCATTTTATTTCAGATAGAGACAGCAACATCTAATTCCAAACAAAAGCCAATTACTTGGTGGGAAAAAATCAAAACTTCCCAGACAAGCGATGTCGAGCGTGCAGTTAAAACTCTGCAACAGCTATTAGCAGTACGTTATGAAGAAGTTCCCTCGCGCCTGTTACAACTAGCAGATCGTCTGACTGGCTATACGGCGATAATTGCCAACTTACCTGGTGCCGAACGCCGACAAGCAGACTGGCAAGACTTTTATCAGTTAGTCAAAGAATTAGAGCAGGGAACTAACGATATTTTTAGTGTAGTGCGCCGTCTAAAAAGTTTGTTCGATAACGAAGTGGCGATGCCTCGCTCGGCTGTGGCTACAGATAACGCCGTTTCGCTAATGACTATTTTTGCCGCTAAAGGTTTGGAGTGGTCTTTAGTAGTAGTTGCCGATCTCAGTAGAGAATATTATCCTATTTCCCCTGCTGTATATTTCGACTCTCAATGGGGTGTAGGAGCAAAAATTAAAGACGAGACGGGAGAAATTCAAAAACCTGTTGTTTACTCCTGGTTAGAATACTGTCAGCAGCAGCGAGAACGAGAAGAAGCACTGCGAGTTTTGTATGTAGCTCTAACTAGAGCCAGAGATTACCTCATTTTAAGTGCAGCTGAACCAGATAAAGGCGATTTAAAAAGATTGAGTGCTGGTTTAGCGGCTGCTAATCTTAGCATTGAAACTATTCCATATAATGCTGAACGTGCTTTACCGCCAATTCCCCTAACACCTCCTATTGCCAAAGACTCACCAACCCTACTACTAAATTCTACTGGTGCTAATTTGTCTGCGCTGCCCGTTACGTCTTTAACCGAATACGCGCGCTGTCCCCAACGTTTTTATCAAAGATTTATCAACGGACATCCTGGTATGGGTGAAGGTATGGCTAGCCGAATGCAGGTTGGATCTTTGGTACATAAAGCCTTGGAACACAATATAATTCGAGAAGAAAAGCTACAGACTTTTGCCGAACCAGCTAGCGATCGCGCCTCGGTAACAGAAGCTCTAGCAATTGCCAAACAGTTTTTTCAGCTACCAATGTACGCCTATTTTCGCCAGACAGCAGTAGCTAAAGAGCGACATATTAGCTGGCAAATTGGCTCGATTACCTTTGAAGGCGTTGTCGATCTTGTCGGACACGACTGGGTATTAGACTATAAAAGCGATCGCGAGATTAATCCTCTAGAGCATCGCTTTCAACTTGGGGTATATGCCAGAGCGCTAGAGCGACCGCAGGCGCACATTGCCTATTTGCGACACCAACATTTACATACTTTTACTATAGACGCACTAGATGCGGTCGCTCAACAAACTGAAGCAATTGTCGAACAGATAAATTCGGCTAACTACACTGCTACTCCCTCGCTCGAACAGTGCGCTATTTGTCCCTATCTGAGTTTGTGCAACTATGCTGCCTTTTAAACCGCATTTAATTTGTAACCAAGATCGAGATATCTGTTCGAGAAAATAGGGAATGGGGAATAGAAAATAATAAAAAAAGCAGACTATTTAAAGTCTGCTAATAATCGCATAAATCGATTGAAGTAATTAGTTACTTAACGCTAGCTTTGGCACCAGCTTCTTCTAACTGTTTTTGTGTGCTTTCAGCATCATCTTTGGGAACGCCTTCTTTAATGGCTTTGGGTGTAGACTCTACCATTTCTTTGGCTTCTTTTAGACCCAAACCGGTGATGGAGCGTACCACTTTGAGAATGGCAATTTTCTTATCTTTGGGTACGTCTTCGAGAACTACATCAAATTCAGTTTTCTCTTCTTCTGGTTCGGCTTCGGCACCGCCAGGCACGCCAGGCATCATGCCAGGCATCATCATGGGAGCGGCAGAAGCAGCAGCACTAACGCCAAAGGCATCTTCAATTTGTTTGACTAACTCAGATGCTTCGAGTAGAGTCAAAGATTTTAGCTTTTCGAGAATTTCATCAGTTGCAGCAGACATAAGTATTACTCCTGGTTATATTTGATTTAAGATAGTGTACGAAAAGGTTTAATTGGGCAGCAGCTATGATTCGCTGCCTTCTTCTTTTGCCGCGATCGCCGCAACGACACGTCCCACAGAATTTGGCACTTCGTTGATACCACGACCTACGGATGTTGGTACTTCGTTGATGCCTATTGCCAGTTTACTAGCAACAGCATTAATCGCACCTGCGACTTGAGCGATCAGTTCCTCTTTAGATGGCAGGTCGGCGATCGCCTTAACCTGATCTTCGTTGAGTGCCTGACCCTGCATTACGCCGCCGCGAAACTCGGTTTTCTTGGTGTCTTTTCTAAAGCCCTGGTAGGCTCTAACTACGCCACCAATATCGTCTTTGACCAGCAAAAAAGCAGAAGTTCCTGTTAAAAACTGGGACATGGGCTGCCAGTTTTCATCTTCTTCTACTGCTAGCTGCATCAGAGTGTTTTTGGTTACCTTACATATTCCATCTGCTTGTCGCAAGCGCGAGCGCAGTTCGGTAATCTCGGCAACCGATAACCCCTGATAGTCAATAACTAAAGCTAACTGAGCTTCACTTAAAGCGTCTTTTAGCTCGGTCACAATTGCTGCTTTATTTTCACGGGTTCTTCCCACTTGGTTTTCACCTCCTTTAGCTAGAATTAACGACCATAACAAAACCCCTGACTGAATTGCCAAGGGTCATATCTACAGTTTTACTGTTGCTGCTCTAATAACAGAGCAAGCTTAAGCTAACTTGATAGACATTTACCTCGGCAGGATATTAAGCTGTTAGTGCGCCTGCTGTCTTTGGTATCGGTCGTCTTATAATTTAAATTTTTTCTTTGTAGTCGGTTGCTCTCGCCTCAATAATTTACAAATCGAGCTTTTTTGTCGTCAATCAGGCTGCTTCTTCTATAAAACTATAGTCTCGCAGCGCATTGATGTCTAGCTGAATCGAAGGTCCCATCGAAGCAGAAACATAAACGCTCCGCCAGTAGCGACCTTTTGCCCCCGAAGGACGATTGCGATCGATAGTTTCTTGCAGAGCTTTTAGATTGACTAGCAAATCTTTGGCGGGAAAAGATGCCTTTCCAAACATAACATGAACGATGCCCGAACGATCGGCTCTAAATTCCTGTTTACCACTTTTAAACTCTGAAACTGCACTAGTCAAATCGGTAGCAACCGTACCGCCTTTGGGTGATGGCATCAAACCTTTGGGTCCTAAAATCCGTCCCAATCTAGCGACTTTGGGCATCATGTCGGGAGTAGCAATCAAAATATCGAAATCCATCATACCTTTTTGAATTTCTTCGATTAACTCTTCCGAACCAAAAATTTCCGCTCCTGCTTCTTCGGCTTCTTTGACTTGTTCGCCGCGAGCTACTACTGCCACACGTACGGTTTGCCCCGTACCTTTGGGCAGGCTGACGGTAGTTCTAAGCTGTTGATCGGTATATTTAGGATCGATACCCAATCTAATATGTACTTCAGCCGTTTCGTCAAATTTAGCCGTTGCTGTTTCTTTAAGCAAGTTTAAAGCTTCTATAGGCTGATAGGCTCTGTCGGCTTCTACTTTTGCCGTTGCTTCTCGCATGCGGCGAGATAGTTTTTTTACCATGATGTTTTTCTCCCTGGGTAAATAACGAGTTTTCTCACTCTCCCCAATAAACAATAAATAATATAGACTATTTAATCGGCGATCGCTACTCCCATATTTTTCGCCGTACCCGCGACAATTTTCATTGCCGCTTCAATGTCGTTAGCATTTAAGTCGGGTAGTTTGGTTTCGGCAATCTCTTTAAGCTGGTCTTTAGTTATGGTAGCCATTTTTTGTTTGTTAGGTTCGCTGGCACCTTTTTCAATTCCTGCCGCTTTTTTAATTAATACCGATGCGGGCGGAGTCTTGAGGATAAAAGTAAAACTACGGTCTTCAAATACCGAAATTTCTACAGGAATTACCAAACCCGCTTTTTCGGCAGTTTTAGCATTATATTCCTTACAAAACGCCATAATATTTACCCCATGTTGACCTAACGCAGGTCCTACTGGCGGTGCGGGGTTGGCTTTACCAGCTGGTAAAGCTAGTTTAATTAACGCTACTACTTTTTTGGGCATGTTCGTTTAATTTTGTTTTTCGATTTGATTGAACTCCAATTCTACAGGAGTGTCTCGTCCAAAAATCGAGAGCAAGGCTTTAAGTTTACTTCTCTCTGGACTTACTTCGATTACTTCCCCTTCAAAATCTTTAAATGGTCCTGAAAGTACGGCAATTTTATCGCCAATTGCCATATCTACCTTAACCACTTCTTCTCTTTCTTCGGCTTGTTTGAAGATTCGCTCTACTTCAGCACGCGATAGGGGTAAAGGTTTAACATGACCTCTACCTCTGCCATAACGGCGTTTTTGTTCTGCACCTACGAAGTTAATGACATTAGGAGTATTTTTTACCACCTGCCATGCTTCATCATCCAAGATCATGCGAATCAAAACGTATCCAGGGAAGACTTTTTCTTCGCTACTATAGCGACTGCCATCTTTGCGAATTTTAACTGTAGGGGTTTGAGGTATCTGAACCTGAATTATCCTGTCGGCTACTTCTAAAGTGTCGATACGCTGTTCCAAGTCGGTTTTAACTTTCTTTTCACAGCCAGAGGCTACCTGAACCGCATACCATCTGGCAGCTTTTGTATTTACTTGCTGTTCGTTGTCTTCCGGTCTGTCTGTAGCCATGCTCATTAGAATATTTTTCCCGCTCCCCAAGCAAATAAACTATTGATTAAATAGATCAATGTAGATACTAAAATCACCATCAAAATTACAGCAGCAGATTCACCAATTAGCTGTTGGCGAGAGGGCCAAACTACTTTACTAAGCTCTTGCCTGGTTTCAACTGCAAATTGAGCGAGGTTACTACCACCGCCTGCTTCTTTCGATTCGTTTTTAGTTGGAGGTGCCGTGTTTTTTTTTGCCAAGGTTGTTACCTCAAAATTTAAAGTATAAGGATTGGCTTAGAAAAGCAAATATATGTTTTCTATTAACTATTAACTAGAATCTTAAATTAAAGATAGATATTATATTTAAAAATTCAAGATACTATCGATCTTAGTTTATATTTATTTGAGTTTTCAATGCAGATTTAAGCCAACCAAACATCCGATAGGTTGCAAGATGGTAGGTTGCTCGCGCTACTCGCGTTCTTGGTATAGTGATAGTTAGAACGCGCCCTGAAGGACTTGAACCCTCGACATCCGGTTTTGGAGACCGACGTTCTACCAACTGAACTAAGGACGCATTTGTTTATGTTCTACCGACCACAAAGTCAGCTAGACCTAATTATACTGTACCAAAGTATTTTTTCGTAAATTAGCTAGTTTTTTCTTTGTTTTTGCGAGATTTTTTGCTTTTGGTTTTAGTTTTGGCTGTAGTATCTTTCTCTATTGGACGGTCGAAACGCTGTTTGATTCGAGTAGCCTTACCGACGCGATCGCGTAAATAATAAAGTTTTGCACGACGCACTTTACCGCGACGCTCTACTTTAATATGGGCTACTATTGGCGAGTGGACTAGAAATACTCTTTCTACCCCTACACCCTGAAAAATACGGCGTACGGTAATCGTTTCGTTGATACCGCCATTGCGCATGGCAATTATGGTACCCCGATAAGGTTGCACCCGCTGTTTGTTACCTTCGGTAATTCTCACGCCTACTTCTACACTATCGCCAACGTGAAGTACAGGCAGTTTTGGTTTTAGATGTTCCGCTTCAATTGAGCGAATTATCGCTTCGGCATTCATGGCTATCTTAAAAACTCACGATTTATCATGATAACTTTTTTTACAGTCTTTGCAAAGAAAAAATAGCAATTCAGTTTTTACCTACTAAGCCTACTCAATCACAATGCACCATTCGTGCAGTTCGTAATCGACACAGGCATTTTTAATTAAAGGATCGCGCTCTACTATAGCTTTAGCTTCTGACATACAAGCTGCCTCAAAAATCAGCATTCCGCCACCAAACTCTTTCCAGTAACCAGTTTTAGCTTTGTGACCTTTAGCAATTAGTTGTCGAACGTAATCTTTATGAGCGGGAACGTGTAGATCGAAAGTATGTTTATCAACGATCCCCTTTTCAATCTTGACGAATATGGGCATTTTTTAAATAACACGGTGAAAAAATTTTGTCGAACCCAATCGTCTTACTACTATTAATTAACAACTACTTTACTAGCTGCGGAGGTCGCTTTTTGTCTAGCTGCTTCAATTGTTTTAGCTTTTGCTAGGGCTACTCCCATACGACGGTTGGGACGAGAATCAGGCTTGCCAAATAGTCTAATTTCTGTATCGGGAATGGTCAATGCTTCGGCAACGTTAGCATAAACTACTCTATCTAAATGCTCTGTTGCCAAAATTACCGCACTGGCAGCAGGAGAAAATACTTCTATTTGGGGAATGGGCAAACCGAGAATAGCCCGCAGGTGCAGTTCAAATTCATTTAAATTTTGCGAGATTAATGTCACCATTCCCGTGTCGTGAGGACGTGGAGAAAGTTCCGAAAAAATAACTTCATCTTTGGTTACAAAAAACTCTACTCCAAAGATGCCCGCACCTCCCAAAGCATCGGTAACTTTTACCGCAATTTGTTCTGCCTGCTGTAGTTGTCCTAAAGACAAACTGGCTGGCTGCCAAGATTCTTGATAGTCGCCTCGCTCTTGTCGGTGTCCGATAGGAGGGCAAAAGGTAGTCGGTTGATGCCACTGTTTGATAGTTAATAAAGTAATTTCAACTTCAAAGTCGATAAATTCTTCAATAATTATTTTGGGCGTATCGCCTCTGGCACCTGCGATCGCATAATTCCAGGCAGTTTCTAATTCCTCAACACTATTGACAATTGACTGTCCTTTTCCCGAAGAAGACATTACGGGCTTAATTACATTGGGAAAGCCAATTTTATTACTTACCGCTTGTAATTCTTCTAGGTTTGTGGCATAAGCGTATTTAGCGGTACGAATCCCCAATTTTTTTGCTGCCAATTCTCTAATACGATCGCGATTCATCGTATAGTTGGTTGCTGCTGCCGTAGGAATAACGCTTATACCCCGTTGCTCGAACTCAATTAATTTCTCAGTTCTAATTGCTTCTATTTCGGGAACGATAAAATCGGGCTGATACTTGCTAACGATTCTATCTAAATCGTTGCCGTCCAGCATGGAAATTACTTCTGCTACATCGGCTACCTGCATTGCTGGAGCGTTGGCATAGCTATCTACAGCTATCGTATAGTTTCCCAAACGTTGGGCAGCAATAACAAATTCTTTACCAAGCTCGCCAGAACCCAGCAACATAATTTTTTGCGGTAGTTGAAGATTTTTATTCATAAATTTGCATTCGACATACTTTGCCACAGCTTATACCAATCTGTATGCCAAAAGAGCGTCATTTATAGATGTTGTAGAAACTCAAGTAAATCTGACATTTCTTGAGTCGTCGGTTGAAACTTAGGCATCGGAGGCGTGCGCCCGCTAATTACCTGTTCAATAGTGCCAATTTTAGATCTACGCTTGGAAACATTTATCAAACAAGGTCCCACACTATTATTGGCTCTGATGTCGTGACATCCCGCACAGTTGATTTGAAATATTTTGTAACCTCGTTCGACATTTCCTTTTAAAGCCAAGACTTCTTGGATGTAAGGATCGGAAATTTTATGCCAATAGACTCCTAAAATACTTATACCGGCAATTAGCACTGCGATCGCCAGAACAACAATCGAGCGGTTGAGCCAACTAGGAGCTTGGACTAACTGGTTATCCACAGAGCGGTAATGTTAAAAGAGGTTTGCTTATATTTACTTTATTTTACAAAATAGCTTAAGTTTTACAGATTTAGTTAATAAAATTGTAATAGTCGCGCTCTTTATACCCAACTAGGTTATAACCGCACACTTCAGATAAGTCTACTAAGTATGGCGATCGCACTCATTGCTTAAAATAAGACTGCCAACATAAGATATATTAAAATAAACAATTTATTGAGGAGAGCCAAACAGTGATAGAACCTTTACTATTAGGTATTGTTCTAGGTTTAATTTTTATTACTCTAGCAGGGTTATTTTTTGCTGCATATATGCAGTTTAAGCGCGGTAATAAGCTAGGTATAGACTAAGAAAAAACCAATCTTGCTTCGCTCAAAGTCAAAAATATTAAGTCAAAAGTCAAAAGTTTTGTGCTTGAACTTTTTGACCTGAGCTTTGGATTTTATACAAAATTTTGTTTACATAAAGTACTCAAAGCTTGTGTGAAAGCAAAAGTCAGAAGGCGATCGGCTCGAGCGCGCGCAGAAGAGTTAAAGCCTAATTCAAACTTTCAATTTAATAGTATACTGTCGCTAGTACGCAACTTGTTAGTAGCCTAATTTTAGGCGCGTGGTTTGAATCGCACTCCTAAAAACTTACTTTGATTTTTACCTTTTAACTTTTAACTTTTAACTTTTAACTTTTCCAATCTTGTCTCAAGTTAAGCTCGATCATCTCTGGCAAAGTTGTTCTCAAAATCGAAATCTAATTTTTTTCCAATTGTTTGCCAAGTTATTTTTCGAGTAGACGTAGAATTAGCAACAAAACTCAATTTTAAATCTAAATAGTTAGGCGGCTCATAAGATAAACGCTGCCGCCATTCAATAGCGGTAATTCCAGGAGCGACTTCTATACCTTCCCAGTACATTTCAGGATGAAGAGCCGTAGTTTGATTCGGTGATAAACGGTATAAATCGAGATGATAGAGTGGCAAACGTCCATCTAAATATTCGTTAATTAAAGTAAAAGTCGGACTGACAACTGCCTCTTTTATATTTAATCCTTTAGCTATTCCTTGAATTAATGTAGTTTTACCAGCACCTAGCTCTCCTGACAATAAAATCGTACTGTCAGGAGGTAACGTTTTACCCAATAAGCAACCGAATTTTTGAGTTTCTGTAATGTCTTTAAGAATTATGGTTGGCATTGAAAATACTCGATTTTTTACTCTGGTGGCGAATTACTTTCAGTAGCAGGAGAATTAGAAGGTAAGGATAAACCTTGACTCAAGCCGCGGTCGTAAATTTGAATATCCCACTGTCCCGAATGCTCGCCCTCAAAAGCTACGAAACGACCATTACCGCTAATGGTAGGGTTGCGAACTTCACCGACAAAATTTTTGGTAATGTTTTTAGTATTGAGAGCGAGACGATCGTAAACAAAGATATCTGGTTTGCCTAACTGTTCCGATACGTAGACAATATAGCGACCATCAGCACTAATATCGGCTTGGGACTGCATACTACCCGATTGATTCAATCCTGCTAATGAGAGTAAACGATTGCGCTGGCGATCGTAAAGCAAGACTCGGCGTTGACTGCTGCGATCGCTAGTAAATACTAGGTAACGACCATCATAGGAAAAACGAGGGTGTCCTTCAGCGGCAGTAGTATTTAAAGTGGCATTCAAAATTTGAGTGGGAGGAGTAACATAACCAGATTCGCTACAGCTAGCAAGGGCAAAAGTAACTGCGATCGCCAGATATTTTCCCAATCTGCTTTTGAATTTACAATACCATTTCATTGTAATCCTGGGGTTTGCTGTCTTCGGGTAAATTACAGCAGTTAACATCATCGATACATACTTTACCCCATTGCAAAGCCCACCTTACTAACTCTACGCGGTTATCGGTATTGGTTTTTTTTAAAATATTGCTGATGTGGTTGTCAACGGTTCTTTTACTAATATCTAAGCGAACGGCAATTTTCTGATTACTCAAGCCAGCAACCACTAGTTCTACGATTTCTAGCTCTCGCGTCGATAATAACGCTGCCTGACTAAACTTGCTAGTTTCCATGAGTATATTTTCCCCTAGTACATTTACTTATTACTCCATTTATTCTAAAAGATAAAAATTTTATCTTTTAACTTACTAAGGATAAACTCAACTAATCTTTAACATAAGCCAGACAAGAGCGAAATTACTATACGCCTCTTTTGATAAGTGAATTAAACGTTTTCAGTTAACAACAGTATTTCGATCTAGTAACTAGCAGGCAAAAATTTTTAACTTTTAGCGGCTTTTTCGTTCCCCAAAAAAAAAAGCCGCTCGGTAATTTTGTTGAGACAGTTAATTCGTCTTACTTCGAGCGAAGCGAACGCGCAGTTTACACAATCGCTATATATATCGGTCGGATTTAAAAGAGCACGCGGTTTTAGGCATTTTTGATCAAATGCTTGACTAAATTATCTTTAACCATCATTTGACGAAACATCTCCATTAGATATTCTTGAGCTTGTTCTTTGGATAAATCTTGTACTTGTTCGTGCAAAACTTTTAGTTTGAACTGTTGCTCCAGGCTTAGTTGTCCAGATCCATTCATGTTGTTCACTCCTTTCAAGTTTCAAAATAAAGCAACCAAAACATCAATGTTTGAGTTACCCCGTTTCTATTTTTAAACAATCTAGCACTGAGATAATAATCTGTCTATGTTGTCAAGTAATAATTAATCTAAGTAATAAAACTTTACAAAGCGTTTATAAAAAAGCTTTAGTTTTGGTGTAATTTGATGCGGAAAATTCAGAAAAATAGAGTAAAAAATAGGCTCTATCGGGAGATATAGCAAAAATAATCGATATATTAATAATAGAACCGATAACACTAACTTATAGCTAAATGAAACCTATAAAAGACGCTAAAGAATTTTTTCAGCATAGTGCTGGAAACTGGCATTCCCAAAGAACGACTCATCACTTACCTTTTAGAAGAGCAGAAAGCGGAGATTCGGACATTCAGGTAGAATTTTTGGCTGCCGATAATCCTAAGATTGCAGAAATTTGTCAAATTCACGATTTCGATCCTCAAAGCGCGATTGGCGGTGCATTTGTAAGCTGGGATGGCTCAATGGCGTGGGATCGCGAGAACGAAAACCATCAGGGAACGACAGTATTTGCTCTAATTCCAGATAAAGACAATCCTAGAAAAGGCAAGCTTTTACGAGAAAGAGGCTATGCCGAAATTGTCCCCGTAGCTGGAGAGTATGAAATGGACGCAGAAGATGCGCTGGTTTTAGTTACCGAATACGAAACCATGAGTATTATCGAGCGGTTTTGGTTCGTCAATCCCAATTTGCGTCTGCGTAGCAGTACGGTTAAAAGATTTGGGGGATTTAACACTGCTACTTTTTGCGCTGAATTTCGTGTAAATGATGAAGCTGAGGACAATCTCAATGACACTAACGCAACTCAGTTTGCTGTTTCTGGTTGGTAGTCTTCGGTCTATCGAGCGATAAGAAGCTTATAAATTAGGAATATGGGAAATTAGGGAATTTAGAGTATCTTTTTTCTATTTCCCCTACCCAGAATATTTTTTATTTTTATAATTCCTAAAGCCTATAAATCAACAAAAAAAGTCTTCTCAAGAAGACCTGCAATGTTAAAACGTTCTAGTTTTGTTCGATCTAAGCGATCGCTTAAATTACAATTAATAAAAATAAGCGTAATTTTAATTGCTAGATACCGTTCCAGTTTCCACTGCTTCTACATCAACGGTTTTTCTAGCTGTAGTTGCAGATTCACTAGAGTTTTGGTCTTGTTGAGGTTTGTAGCGATTTAATATAACTTCCGATAGTTCTTTTACCAGTAAGCTAACCAGCATAAAGTCATCTATTTGTCCTGCAATAGGTAGAAAATCTGGAGAAATGTCTAGAGGACTAATTAAGTAGACTATTGTACCAATAATTACCCACCAGCGATACTTTGGGTGACGTATAGCGTTACGATACCATTTGTAAAGAGAAGTCAGAGAAAAGTTCATGGTTGAATAGTTTGCTCGATTTATGACTAACTGCTTTAATCTTGGCAAATTAAAGACTAAATCTAGTATGCGGATAACCTCATCTATGTACTTCGGTAACTACTCTGTTGTTGAGCTTGCTAGATCAAAAGTTAGTTACAGTTTTTATTAATGAGCGCACGGTCGTTTAACATCAAACAGGTCTTAAATTAATAATGAATAATTTTTACCAATCGCTGATATTTGCTCACTGCTCATTGCTCATTGTTGTTAATTATGTTTAATAGCTCGATGCCAATTTTTTTAGTTAGTAAACCTTGGGCAAAAAAACCTTCCGCTAACTGATATAGAATCCAAGCAGATAGTTTGTGTTTGTAGATAAAGTTGGCGATCGCCAGTAATAAAACCGCACCAAAGACAGTTAAGATTATGTCAAAAGAGTTAGTTATAGGCAAGAACAAAATTAGCAGCAACACAAAAACTATAACCAAAAAAAATATAGCTGGTAATAGATATTTAGAATAACTTGTTGATTTTAATTTAAGACTAACTAGTATCTGTGAAATCAGCCAATGATGAGTACTAATTATATAAGAAAATAATTGAGAATCTACAATTATTATTTTTTCTATTTCTTGATATATTTTGCCATCTCTTAAAATAGAAGTTTTGATTGTATAATCAGCTTTTGTATTTTGATATTTAGTAATAAAAATTAAAGGCGATCGCTTATATTTATATTCGACTAAAGCATAATAACGTAGTTTGGTTATAGTTTTATCAGAAAAACAAATATTACAATTGTTTTCTTTAGCGTTAATAATTGCTTTTAGCTTATCGCCATTGAGATCGAAACGAACTCGATAGATAATAGTTTTTTCGTAATTGAGTTTGCGTTCGTCAATATGAATCAAAGAGTCAGAATGTATTCGAGCCACAGAATATGTTTACATTCAGAAAATATTTATATCGGTCAGAGCTTTTTGCATTACATCAACAAATTATACTCCAACCGTTAATTAAAGTATAAACAAACAGCAATAATATTTTAATAATCAAAGATCGAAGAAAATATTATTGGTTTAATTTTACCTTTAGCTCAATAATTATACTTTGCTATCGAGCAATTCTTTAATATGGCGATCGATAAACTGAGTGTCCACAGGATTAATGCCACCTCCTGCAAAATGACCCCAAACTGAAGGAATAACTATAAATTCAGCATTGGGCATATATTCTACTTCATACTCATTATCTTCTGGAGGAAAATAAAGATCTGTCTCTCCTGGCATGACAATTGCTTTAGCTTTAATAGCAGTTAATGCCTTTTCAAAATTACCGTCAAACCCTGGCGTATTGCCTATGTTTCCATTTTGCCAAGTCCATAGCATTGCCAGTAAGTTGTTAGCATCTTTACGCAGAAAAAAACCTTCCCAGAAAGCGACT
The DNA here is from genome assembly GCF_000756305.1 of Myxosarcina sp. GI1. NCBI lineage: Bacteria > Bacillati > Cyanobacteriota > Cyanophyceae > Pleurocapsales > Pleurocapsaceae > Myxosarcina > Myxosarcina sp. GI1. Next base: position 180,421 of record NZ_JRFE01000026.1, on the reverse strand, counting down.
AAGAAATCTTCTAGTGAAGAATAGCCTTGCTGAAGATATAGTCGTTCGCGGTAGAAAGCCTGAGATAGTCCCCAACCCGCATATACTCGACCAACAGCTCTGAGTCCTTTATTTGGCTGTTCTTTATACCATCCTCCTTGCCAGGCTTCATCTGTTTGAATGGCAACTTTTACTCCTTCTAAAAACACGATATTGTGCAGGCTGGTTTTAGCAGAGCCACAAAAAGGAAAAATTCGCTCGACCATTTCTGGATAGCTGACTCCCCATTGATAAGTTTGACCCGCTCCCATCGACCAGCCAATAACCAAAGCAATTTTTTCGATGCCGAACTTTTCCGTAATCAATCGATGTTGTACGGCAACGTTATCGTAAAAAGTTACGTGAGGAAATCTAGCCTGGTTGTATGGAGGAGGAGTATTACTTGGCGAAGAAGACAAACCATTACCAAACATATTAGGAATGATAATAAAATATTTTTGCGGATCGAGTGCCATTCCCTCACCAATGAGCCATTCGTTGTCGTAGTGCTGTCCTGAATACCAGGTTGGATAAACAATAACATTACTTTTATCGGCGTTGAGCGTACCATAGGTTTTGTAAGCGAGTTTGGCATCTCTTAAAGTTGCACCCGACTGGAGCGTAACATCTCCCAAATCGAAAATTTTACAATCAATCATTTGCTTTCTGCTCCTATAAATATCTGTTTGTGGTTTTTCGTTATTAATATTTAGGAGAGATTGCTAAATTTATTTCTGTAAATTTTGTTTTATTTACACTATTCAATTATTCGAGCAACTATCTGTAGAGTTTTCTAACGGCAAAGACTAGCAATAAAGATTAATAATTCGCGCCATTGTTGTTGTCCTGCCATAACTGACTGCTGGTGTAGTTCGAGTAGATTTTCACGATCGCTCGCTGCAAAAATTGCTTTATCGTAACGGTTGACGATTTCACCATTTAATTGAATTAAGGTTCGTGCATAAACGGTGTTGACGATTTCGCCTGATGAAGAATTGTCTTTTAAAAAGCGATCGCGACGCTCTAAATTGAGTTTTGCCTGGTATAGTTGACCCAAGGTCTGGAGAAAACTGCGATCTTTTAACAAACGATTGGTTTTAGTAATCAACAGGGGATTTGGTAGTTTGCTGGGGATATTTTCCCAGTCTCTAACATTTTTACTGGTTAGTTGAGTTAGGTATTGTTTAACTTCTCTGACTGCGGCACGATTGTATAGTCGCGAAGCAGGATCGACTAGTAACAGTGCATAAGCTAATTCTAACTCTCTGCGAAGTTCTAAAAAGCGATCGTATAATGACAAATGAGTTGCCGTACTTGCTAAAGTGAAACGAGAAATTTCATAAATGTCTCGATATGCCTGCCAGGGAACAAACACCTCGTCGCCACTAATTTCATCTACTATCGCCGTACTTATTTCTACTGAAGACAAATTAGCCAGCAAAGAAGCAATCGCCGATGGCTGTAGAGATTTATTATTGCCAATTTTCAGGATTTTCTTTAGTTTCTTGGCGATCGCTGTTTGCTTCATCTTCTAGCCAATCTCCCCAATCTTCATCCTCTAATTTAGCTGGTCTGGTTTCATCTATAACCGCCTCTTCGGGATCTATGTCAGCTAAAGATAACATATCGTCTACCACCGACTCCACTTCGTCATATTCAGAGATGATGCTATTGGTTTGAGCTTCAGTAATTTCTGAAACTGCTGTTTCTGGTTGTTCGATATTACTATCTTCGTTGGCAGGAGATGCTGCTAAATTTCGCTCGTTTGTTGGCAGTGATTGTTGTTGAAAAGCTGCTAGAGAATGCAACATTTTTTGCACTGTTGCCAAATTTTCTTGAATAGTATTACCAGCGCGTTTTACCTCATCAAAATGAACTCGCTCGATTTCTGGATGTCGTTCGCTTATCTGCCGTTCTCCAATAACGTTGTTAATTTCTCCCGTTACTAAATTTATCTGAGTGTACAAACTGCGATCGATTTCAATTTTTTCTTCACCCGTAGGCGTTTCGGGAGAAGCAATCCAGGTAGTTATACGTAGTTCTGGTGCTTGACTTATAGCTAGTAACAAGGCTTCAGAAAGTTTACCTGCTTTTATGGCTCGTTTAAAATCTTCCCGTGTCATTAGATATTTTTGGTAAACAGCGATCGATAAATAAATTGCAACTGGTTTATTCAGCAGACGATAGCGAGTTTATAGTATCTTGTGGCGATCGCGCTGAAGATGCAGTCAAAGTATTACTACAAATAGCCAACATTGCCTGCAAAGTTTCAAGATTGGCGATTAAAAATTCTCTTCCCTGCTGTACCTGTTCCAAATGAAGCTTTTGTAGTACGCTATAAGCAGGATTTTTGATAAACTCGCTGCCAATTTCGTTTTCTACTTCGCCATTGACAATATCGATCCGCGTTTGCCAACGATAACCAGACCGAGATTCATGCAGTGAATTTGGGTTAGTACTACTAGCTACCCAGGTAGTAACTTTTAACTCCATCGCTTCACTCATTGCTAAAGTTAGAGCTTCGTTAATTTCTCCAGCAGCAAGCTTGGCTCGAAACTGTTCGATTGCCGTCATAAAGTTGCCTCATTTGTCGGTTGTACCCAAAAGCTGGTGATATTGTAGCCCAACTCTTCGAGCATCTGTTGTAGTAATGGCAAACTTAAACCAATTACATTGCTATGACAACCCTCAATTTTGCTAACAAATAAACCCCCTTTCCCTTCAAGGGCAAAACTACCAGCGCATTTTAAAGGTTCGCCAGTCGCTACATAATTGGCAATAGTGCGATCGCTAATATTGGCAAAATAAACTTTAGTCACGCCACAGCGCATTAACTGTTGCTGCTGTTGGAGGTCTATTAGTACGTGACCTGTATATAAAATTCCGATGTTGCCTCGCATTTGCTGCCAACGGGTAATAGCAACCTGGGATGATTCTGGTTTGCCATAGATTTGACCATCGACCGTTAAAACCGAATCGCAACCCAAAATTAACCCGTCTGTAAATCGCTCTTTGACTGACTCTGCTTTTGATTTTGCTAGAGTTTGCACTAGTTCGGCAGCATCGGACAATTCTATTTTCGATTCGTCAAAGTTACTAGGACAAACAACGGGATCGATTCCTACCATTTGTAGTAGCTTGCGCCGAGCGGGAGAAGCTGAAGCTAAAATAAAATCTGGTAAGCTCATTACGATAGACTTAATTTAAGTTTTAAATTTTTTTGTTGCTATCGGACGCTAAAAGATTTGGCAGCTATTTCAAAAGAATCTTTAACCTTATCCCAACGCTCTTCGGGAGTAGAAAGATTAAAAGTAAACAGTTTGCCACGGCTGACTGCTACGCTAGCTATGTTATGTCTTGAAGACTGGTCGGGTAAATCTACTTCGTATTCTAATAAGTAATAAGTTTTATCCGTACCCTCTCGCGATTCTGCCCTGATAAATTCCGCTTCTCGCTCTGAGTTGGGGTTGTCATTGATTAGTTTGAGAAAACGATAGCCTACATCTGTAGGACTACCTAAATCTTTTAGACTTTTATCTTCGGGAACGCTACTAACAATTACGCTAAGGTTTTCAGTTCTCTCTACCAAGTCGCGAAATACCACATCTACTCCTTCACCTTCTGAATTTTTCGGTATATTAACGGCAATCCAACCATTTGGATAGAGAAATTCATATCCTTTTGCCGTGTTAACATAACTCTGAAGTCCGCTCACTCCCGTTGCACAGCTTGTCAGAAGGAGAGCGATCGCCATTACCAAACTAGCAACTATTGATTTAAACATCTCGAACACTGTTTTTAAAGTTGATTTTTGCTGTTTTATTGTCTCACGAGACAACGAAGAGATAACAGAGTTTTGGTTTTTCTGCTTCAACCACATAAAATTACCCCGTGCTAACATACAGTTCAACACGGGGGGAAAGTTATAAATAACTGTTATCGTTTTGCGATTTAGCCTGCACTGGAGGCATAAAAAGCAACTGCTAAAATACCGCTAACAAATAAAAACGCTATTACGCCAAAAATAAGGTAGTTGCGCTTTTCATTTTTAGTTGGTTCTTCAGCCTGATACATTTTGGGTTCTCTGGCGTAGTTATTTAGTCTTCCCCCGTCTTCCCTAGTATACGGCATAATTTTAAATCCTCTTTTTTGATAAACCTTAATAAATATTAGTATTATTTAGTTTATTTGCACAAGAAACTTTACAAACAAGATTATTTAGCAATAGTTAGCGATTAACAAAGCCAGCACGCTCTGCACGATAAGTCCGAAGGAGAGGGCGCGTCTGGCGTGCACAGGTCGCCCGTCATCCGCTTCGCGCTCGCCAAAGCAGAAAATACCAAAACCAGTTTTAAAATCAATTCAACAACGTTCGTAATTGAAACGAGCTAATCTACTCGTTTACCAAAACAGCAGCTACTTTCTCTAAAGTATCGAATTTTTTTTAATCCTAATTTGCAAGATACAAGAGGTAAAAAGACTAAACTTCAGCCTTTTCTTTTTTTTTCATTTCCTTGTTGCCCAACCTCAATTAAATCTTAATTTTTGCATCGAACTTACGTATTTTATAATTTCGATTGCCACAATTTGATAATGTCTGACCGTCGGTCAATATAACCAGACCTAAGATAGATAAATTACTTAAAAAAATATTTAAGTATTAAACATAGCTTGCAAAAAAAAATAAAGTTTACTTTAAAAAGCTACGTACTCCTTAAAAGCTAACAAGCTGTAAATTTTAATATAAATATATTTACAGCAGTTTTCACATCAATTTGGTACAAATTAACTTAAATTATAATCATTGAAACACACAGAGCCTAATGCCAAATTTGCCGAGGTGCGTCATACGCAATTGAATAGTGCTGTATATTGCTTAAAATACACAAACCAAATTAAAATAACTAAAAAAATAAAAGTTTTGTAGTGTCAAAGATTTATTAATAAACAATAAATTTAAATAAATTATGTTTTCTCCGTTTAATCCGTTTCTCAACACAATTATTTTAGGAACTATTGCCTATATTGCCATAATTTTTATTCTGCGCTTATCTGGCAAACGCACCCTATCAAAATGGAACTCTTTTGACTTCGTAGTTACTATTGCTTTTGGTTCGATACTGGCAAGTATTTTGTTAACGACTAAGAATACCTTTGGTAAGGGAATACTTGGTTTTGCAATGTTAGTACTGTTTCAATATATTATTACCTGGATTTCGGTGCGTTCTTCCTGGGTGCAGAAATTAATTAAATCCGAACCATCATTGTTACTCTATCGAGGAAAACTAAAACATGATGTACTCAAAAAACAACGTGTAGCCGAAGGTGAAGTCTTAGCTGCATTGCGTGCTAACGGCATTGGTGCGATCGAAGATGCGGACGCGGTTGTATTAGAAACTGACGGTAGCTTCAGCGTAATTAAAGATTTAAACAACAGCACTGCTTCAGCACTTAAAGATGTTAGACAATTCGATCGCAATAMAATGAGCAATGAGCAATGAGCAGTTACCAATTAACACTCATTATTGTTTTTATTGTCAATTGTAGTGATTAGTTGTTAGTAGGATTAAAGCTAATTCAATTTAAATACGAAAGCAGCATAGCTGACTGCCTGACATAAGTGCCTCAAAGCTTTGCCCTATATAGATTTTACTTTTTCTGGAAAAATTGTATTTTCGGATAATGCGATCGCTTGAAAGCATTGATTTATAGTACTAGTAAAATTGTATTTCTACGAAAAATATAAGTTTGACAAAGATGTGTCAGGCAGTCAGGCAGCATAGTTACTGTTGCCTGACGGTTTCTGCTCTACCCAAAGGAGAAAAACGTATTTCGATTCGCCTACGGCTGGGATTGGGTTCGCGACTTGAGTCGGCAAAATCTCCTGATGGGAAGAGTAGCTGTGCGGCAGAATAGGCGCGAAATTCTACTCCTTCTAATCGTCCCGTTTCTCTTTGAACTGCCTTTAGTTGTTTGACTACTTCTAACGCTCTCATTAATCCTAAATCGGCATTAGAACCAGGATTGAGACTGCTTACTTGCTTTTGACCGTTAGCAACTGCTTCTAATTCTCGATCTAAATTACTAGAGCCTACGGCATTAACTTGTCCATCAGTATGCCCGATTATTTCTACCACGTAAAGGTTCCTTTGCTTGCTGATTTGTTCGATGCGATCGACCAAATCGGAAATAATATAGTCTTGTAACTCTGATGGCAATTCCGCACTTCCAGAATTGAACTGATATTCTCCAGAGTCTTGGATCACAACCACAGGCGGTGCAGATGTCAATCGTGAGATTTTAGATTCCAAACTCTCTATTTCGGCTTCGCGGTTTTCGATGCGACTGTTACTTTTGTTCAACAAAGTTTTCAGTCGTGCAGAGCCTCTTTGTAATTGTCTTATTTCGTCGGTACTTTCTCCCAATTCGTTTTCTAAAGCAGCAATTTCTCTTTGCAAGAGTCTAACTCGCCGTTCGGTTTCGCTAAGACTGACTGCGGTTTCATCAGCAGTATATTTGAGAAACAAAGATTTAAACAGGGCTAATAATAAAAATAGGCTAATAATTAAGAAAGCATTAGCCATTAAGTCGGTAAAAGACTGCCAAACATTGAGAGTTTCTGTAGAGTCGTAGTCGCGTAGCGATCGCTTTCTCATAGTTGATTATATTGTCAAAAAAATTATCGATCTAAATATTATTAGGAATGCCAGGGTTAAAATTATTGTCATTTTGATGCGGGTTTTAAGCGAGTTAACTTGAGGGTAAACTTGCCCCCACTAGTATCTCCAAAAGCTCGTACGCGAACGATATACTTTCCCGTTTCGGTAATTCTGGAAAAAAGTAGCGAATTAGTAGTACCGTCTGGTCCATCATCGTTTTCAGCCACTTTCGAGCCGTCAGCACCAATTAAGACCACCATCGTATCAAAATTGTCTGAAGTAAGATCGATGGCTATTTGATCGCCGTTTTGTAGTCTAACAAAATAGTCGCGAGCAAACCCCCCTTCTCCTGTGGGAATATCTTCCTCGGTCAAATTGTCAGATATAGTTTGTTCCGAACTAATGCCAACAGGACTATATAGTTTTGGTTCGGCTTTAGCTGGTGCTGTAAATAGGGCGATCGCACCTAATAGAGTTCCGACTAAAAAAGTGGGAGAACCACAAGCTAACCAGTTAGTCATACTAAAAAAAATACTAAAATATTAATTGCGGTTGCGACTGTTTGATGACCTCTATTATATATAGATCTCAAAGCTTAAAGCTGGTTAATAAGTAGGTATACAGAATTAAATACAAAATAATTAAGAGTTAGCAAATCACTCAAAATCTTTGTTACTCCTATCTCCTGTTTCCTATCCTTCACATTTAACTTTAATTTAGTCCCTCTACTTAACATCATTTTGCTTGCCTAAGAAGTGACCTACTAAATACAGAGAACCGCACAGCACTACTAAAACATTACTATTATTTTGCCAAACGGCATCTAAGGCATAGAACACTCCAGCATAAGTTTTACAACTACTAAGTTGAGGACAAACTTGCCCTGCCAAAGCTGCTAAATCTTGAGGGTTGGCACTACTATGGTCGGGAACTGGAACCAGATGCAGTTCGTCTTGGGGTTTGAGCAAAATCTCCAAGATATCTTGATGATCTTTAGTAGACAGCATACCCATGACCCAAATTACGGGTTTATTAAAAGTATCTATGTATTTACGTAAAGCGATCGCCGCTTCTGGATTGTGTGCGCCGTCAATTAGCAACGGGCGATCGTGGTAAGTCGTCCATTGCAGTCTGCCTTGCCAGCGAGTTTTTCGCATTCCTGTTTGAATTGCCAGTTTGGAAATACTCCAACCCTGATGCTGTAAAACTTTAATAGTAGCGATCGCTATAGCTGAATTATTTAACTGTACTTCTCCTAGTAAAGGCAGAGGATATTCAAGATCTTCGTACTTTGCCCAGCGAGAGCTAGCAAACTTTAATTCTGTGGCGGGTTCTACCCAAACTGCGGGACAATTTAGTTCGGCAATTCTGGCGGCAACTACGGTTTTGGCTGCGGTAGGTAGTCTACCTATTACCGCAGGACAGTTAGCTTTTAAGATACCTGCTTTTTCTCTGGCAATATCGGCTACAGTAGGACCCAACCGCTGCCAGTGTTCTTTACTAATTGAGGTAATAACACTGACTAAAGAGCGATCGCCAGTATTAGTAGCATCCAATCGACCTCCCAACCCCACCTCCATAATTGCTATATCTACTTGTGTCCTGGCAAAATAAAGCCAGGCTGCTGCGGTAATGACCTCGAACTGCGTGGGACTTTCAGTATCTGGAGCAATTGCGGCTCGTACATCTTGTAAGATAGCAACTAAATCCCCTTGGCTAATCTTATTTTCGTTAAGATAGATTCTTTCTGTCCAATCAACAAGATGCGGCGATGTATAGCGTCCGACTCGAAAACCTGCCTCGGTCAAAATTGAAGATAAATAAGCGCATACCGAACCTTTGCCATTTGTTCCGCCAACGTGAATAATAGGAACTTGGCGTTCGGGATTTTCCAAGTTAGCTAATAATTTTTCAATTCGTTTTAACCCCAAATGCACTCCAAAACGCTGAAAGGGTTGGAGCAAAGATTGAACTTCGTCTTGTGTCATATTGAGTCAGTTTAAAAAATAAGAACAATATATAAAAAGCAATGTCAAACACCTTCAACGTTGAGTGCTGACGAACGAAATAAAATATAAAACATGGGCAAAATTTTAGTTACTGGTGGCGCGGGATATATAGGTTCTCATACAGTCAAAAAATTGGGAGAAGCTGGTTACGATATCGTAGTATACGATAATCTCTCTACAGGTTCGCCATCGGCGGTATTATATGGAGAATTAGTTACAGGAGAACTTAAAGACACTAGGTCGTTAACCAGAGTGTTTGCTAAATATCGCTTTGACGCAGTGCTGCATTTTGCTGCCAATATTTCCGTTCCCCAATCAATCAGACAGCCTCTCGCTTACTATGCTAATAATACCTGTAACGTAGTCAATTTGTTGCGCTGCTGTCAGCAATTTGAAGTCAACAAGCTAGTTTTTTCTAGTACGGCAGCAGTGTATGGCGAAACTCAAGAATATCCCGTTACCGAATTGTTTCCGACAGTACCAGTAAATCCCTACGGACGCTCCAAACTAATGAGCGAAACTATTATTAGAGACTATGCCCGAACTTCAAGCTTGAAATATGTAATTTTGCGTTATTTCAACGTTGCAGGAGCTGATAGCTCTGGCAAAATCGGACAGTCTAATAATGCCTCTCATTTAATTAAAATAGCTTGTGATGCTGCTTTGGGTGTTCGTCCTTCTGTTTGTATTTTTGGTACCGATTATCCGACTCCAGACGGTACGGGTATTCGTGACTATATTCATGTAGAAGATTTAGCCAACGCTCATGTTAACGCTTTGGCATATTTGGAAACGGCAACAGATAGCCAGATTTTCAACTGCGGTTATGGTAGGGGTTATAGCGTGCGTGAAGTTTTAGCGAAAGTTAGAGAAGTTTCAGGAAGAGATTTTGCGATCGCCGAAACAACTAGAAGACTTGGAGATCCTGCCTGTGTAGTGGCAGCCGCAGATAAAATTCGTCGGATTTTAGGTTGGCAACCTCGTTATGATAGTTTGGAGCAAATTATTAGCAGTGCTTTAGCATGGGAAAAAAAGCAGCTTATGGTTGAAGGTAAACGCGACTCGTAAGTAGAAATGAATAAAATTAACCGCCAGCTTGCTTTGATGCAGTTATCCGATTCGTTTTTTCCTTCTGGTTCCTATACTCTTTCTCATGGTTTGGAATCATTAGTGCAAAACGGCTTAGTAACTACAGCAGAAGATGTCAAACAGTTTTTAGACATACTATTGCACAATAAGATTGGCACTTGCGATTTAGTGGCGTTAATTCACGCCTACCGAGGTATTCTAAGCAATAACCTGGAAGCCATAAAAACGGCAGACAGGGAATTATTTACCCGAACCCTAATTCAGACTAATCGCGAGGCTCAAATTAAAAGCGGACGCGCTTTACTAATGGTTGCAAGCTCTACCTGGCAAGACGTGTGGTTAGAAAGCTTAAAACAACTTACGGCTACCAAGCAGATTTACTGTTTGCAGCCAACTGTTTTTGCTGTAGTTAGTAGGGTAGCAGGTTTGACCGAGTCAGAAGCCGCGATCGCGTTTCTGCATAGTTTGACTACTGGTTTGCTGGGCGCGGCAATTCGTTTGGGCGCGATCGGACACATTAACTCGCAACAAATCTTGACTTCTCTATCGGAGGCGATCGCAACTGTGTATCTAAAGGCAAAGTCTATGACCATAAACGAGATGAGTTCCTGTACGCCACAAATAGATTTAGCTCAAATGCAGCAGCAGAAACTAAGAATGAGACTATTTGCCAACTAAATAACCACCGAAAACTGTTGTCAATATAAGAAAGTTAACACTCGGTAATTAACTAAGTGATGTCTGCTACGATCGCATCAGTCCTTTGTTATGGCAAATAGTAAAATATGGCTTTGAAAATTGTCCAAAATTACGATACCAGCTTTACTCTCCAGCCCGAAGCTAAAAATATTTTGTTTGGTTTATTAACTAATGAAACGTTTGTCAACCAGATTACTCAAAGTCTTAAAGAGAATAAATTAGAGTTTATTAACCAATTATTTCAACCCGTACCCTACAGTCAGAAAACACCTAAAGGTATGCCCGTAGAGTACGAAAGATATCACGCTTCAGATGATTACATAATCATCAACGTTCCTCCTACTTTTATGTTTCAAGCCAAAATTTTCAAACCCAATCGCCTCTGTGCCATCTATCGCAAAGTTTAACTGAGTATTTTTTATGACCGCACAAACAGCAGCTACATCGCTTTCTAGTCTGCAATATATCGAGTATTTAGATGATAATGGTTGCATTGACGAAGATTTTCAAAAAACCATTGGTGCCTATGCAATCTTCGATCGCCACAAACAACTTCAGTATGTCGGTTTTTCTCGCGACATCTATCTTAGTCTCAAACAGCATTTAGTACGTCAACCCCAAAATTGCTACTGGCTGAAAGTTAAGCCAATCGATCGCCTGAGCAGAAAAATTTTAGAAGAAACTACTGCCGCCTGGATTGCCGAAAATGGCGCAACTCCAGTGGGCAATGCCGAAGCCAAACATATTTGGACTGAGCCGATTGATGCCCAACCAAATATGACAGACGAGGAAAAGGCACAGTATCAACAAAGTAGCGAATTGGAACAGACTAAGATTTTAAAACGAGTAGCGAGACGAGTTGAAGCCGAAATAAAAAAGCGGTTGAGCGAACGTGGAGTTACAATGGATATTCGTTTTAATCCCAAACTCAAAGAGCGCGGATTACTCGATTTAAAATAACCTGTAGTCGTCGGCGATGGGACGTTACTTCCCAAAACTATTGCCATCTATAGCTGTATGAAAGTTGGACTTCTAAATAACCGCTATCGCATTTTAGAAACTCTCGGTAGAGGAGGGTTTGGCGAGACTTATCTGGCTGAGGATACCCACATGCCATCAAAAAGAAAGTGTGTCCTCAAGCAACTCAAGCCAGTGGTAAACCAGCCTCAAATTCCCCCCTGGATGAAGGAAAGATTTCAGCGTGAAGCAGCAATTTTAGAAGAATTAGGAGAGGGCAATTCGCAAATCCCCCAACTTTATGCTTATTTTTCCGAAGCCGACAAATTTTATCTAGTTCAAGAATGGATTGACGGACTTACTTTAGAGCAGTATTGGCAACAGGAAGGCAATTTACGTCCCGAAGAAGTCAGACAAATTTTGCTACAGCTTTTGCCCGTACTCGATTACGTACATAGTCGTCATATCATCCATCGAGATCTCAAACCAGAAAATATTATTCTTCAAGGAAAAACTCCTTTTCTCATTGATTTTGGAGCGGTAAAAGAAGCAATTGTTACTACGGTAGATCGCCACAGCAGTATTTATTCTGCCGCTATCGGTACTCCTGGCTATATGCCATCAGAACAAGCTGTAGGTCGCCCCGTTTACTCCAGCGATTTGTATGCATTGGGACTGACTGCCATTTTTTTGCTTACGGGTAAGTCTCCTCAAGATTTAGACAGCGATCCTCGTAATGGTGAAATTCTTTGGCAAGAACATGCCGAACGTGTAGATAAAGAGCTAGTTGCTATCATTAACCGCGCCATTCGTCTGCATCCTCGCGATCGCTTTTCTACCGCCAGAGAAATGCTAGCGGCATTGAGGTCTTCAGGAGCAACCGAACGAGTTACAGGGGCTACCCTCAGAGTCGCTCCCGCTCATACAGGTACTGTAGGTGTTGCTTCAGAAAACTACAGTCATACTGTAGGTATTGACGTGCCCGAGCGCAGAAAAACCCAACAGCGTAGCTGGTGGGCGGGTGTCCTATGGTTTGTGCTAATCGCCGTAGGCGTAGCAGTCGGTACATTTTCTGTAGGATTTTATGCCGTATCCAGCTTGTGGCGATCGCGTCCCGAACCGACATCAGCCGAATTAGAGAAACCAGACCCAGAAACCGAAACAATTCGATTTCCTCCTTTAGAAGATTTAGAAGCAAAAGTAAAAACCAGGCAGCCCAAAGCCAAAAGCAATCGGCGAGCGGAAGCACGAGAAACCGAACTAGAACCAGAATCAGAAACAGCAGCAGAAAACGAGACAGAAAAACCTGAAATTGCCAAACAAACCAAATCTCAACCGCCAGAGGTAGTAGTAAATTCTCAACCGAAACCAGAGATCGACGTTCCTATTTTGACTACGGGAACATCAGAAAGCCAATTAGTTAGTACTTTAGGAGAACCAACGTTTCAAGAGCAAGACCGTAGGGGACAAGAAGGCAGCCAAATCTTAGTCTATCGAGATATCGTTCCAGACCGAGTCAATCTTAGCTATCGTTCTGATAATAAAGGTAATATACATCAAACAGATATTGCTTTAGACCCAGAGCTAAGTTTGGGAGCAATGCAGGAAACTTTAGCCAAACTTTTAGGCGGTGAAGCACCTGCAGTAGTCAAAGATAAGCTTAGAAGCGTCTATTCACGCCAGACCGATTTAAGTTCCTTTACAGTGGGGAATCGTAGCGGACAGATCAGACGCGATTCTAAAAATCGGGTTAATATTTCAGTCTGGGAAACGGGAACTTGGTGAGTCAATAAGGCTTTGCTTTTGACGGCAGAAGGCAGAAGGATTTTTCTTCTAATTTATTCCTTTGGATTAAATTCCTAATTTCCCAAGTTCCAAAAAAATAAACGCCGATAAGTAAAAAACTTACTCTCGTGAGGTATTTCTGTCTCTACTAATCTTAACTATCCGATTACGATGCAATGCCTATTTTTTACAGCAATCGGTAATTAGTAGAATGCTGCTAGGTCGTGGTTTGAGTATGATAGTTGAAAATATTATAAAATTTATCAGCAAGGATGAACGATCGCTCAAATACTTCTCAGGATAATTTGGATAACGCTCTAGCAAAAGTAACTGAAAATGGCAAAGATGCGCCAAATACAGACTCCAAATCTGTTTCATTAGTAGAGTCTGAATCGCCATCCTCTAACGAACGTCAGAATCCCAAAAAAATAGTCGTTCCCAGTCCTACCAGCAAATTTCGCTTTTCCCAATCACAGCTAATTTTACTCTCGGTAGCCGTGATGGGGGTCGGGTTGTGGCTAAAATTTTCCTGGCTGGGAGTAACTGGTGCGATCGCGGCGTTATTATTTTCCCTGGGCGTAGTTTTTAACTCGGTTCGAGTCTGGATTCTCAAATTTTTGACTCTTCAAGAAAGACGAACGCTGTTGGCATTTATTGGCTTCACTGCCGCACTGGCAGGTTTATTTAACTATCTAGGCGTATATCGTCGCGTTGGCGATTGGTTGACTCAGTTTAAATACGATGAGTTCGGTTCTTGGGCAGACTGGGTTGCAGCTGTAGGTCAAATATCGATCGCCATACTGGCAGTATATGTCGCCTGGGCGCAGTACGTTATTTCCAAAGATCTAACGATTCAACAAAACCGTATCACCCAACAGCAAACCATCGATGCTTATTTTCAGGGAATTTCCGACCTAACCCTCAACGAAGAAGGATTGTTAGAAGACTGGCCCCAAGAAAGAGCGATCGCCGAAGGTAGAACCGCCTCAATTGTTTCTAGTGTTGATGAAGGGGGAAAAGCCAAAATAATTCGTTTTTTGTCTCAATCGCGCTTGCTAACACCTCTACAAAGAGATAATCGCCTGGGTAGACCGATGCTAGACGGCAGCGGTGGTTATGCTGAAGATCGCCCTTACGGAACCAGAGTAATCGATTTAGGAGTGATGTTAGCTGGAGCAAGTCTTGTGGGTCAGGATCTACGTTGGACGGATTTAAGCGATGCCAACATGGTAAGAGCCAATCTCAGTCATTGCGATTTGGTCAAAGCCAATTTAGCTCGTACCGTACTATACGAAGCCAATCTGGCAGGGGCAGATCTCAAAAGCACTCGTTTGTATTATGGCGAACTAGAAACTGCTTCTCCACGCAGTATTAAAGGTTCGCCAAATTATAAAACGGGAGAAAATACTGGAGTGGTAATTGAAAAAGCCAATCTTTCGGGAGTTAAAAGACTTAGTGCCGAACAAAGGTATTATTGCTGTGCTTGGGGGGGAGAAAAAACGAGAGCCACGATTCCTGGAGGCTGTGAGGGAATTCCTAATAAGTTGGGTAGATAAATACAGCAGTTTTTAGTTGGATGAGGTACACTTTGGACTAGTCAGGCACTAGGCACTAGGGATTCAGCGATTCTCGTTCGCTCTAAATTTGCACTTAATTAATATGAAAATTGCTGTAAGTAGCAAGTAGCAATTAATAAAAGACGGGGAGACGGGGAGAGATTTCTTTAGTAAAGTGAAATCTCTTAGTCCCCAAGTCTCCTTTTTTCCCTAAAGCTTAAATTACATTCTAGTTATTACGGCGTACGGTAATGCGATCGAGACGATTATCTTTAGCGGCAGTAACGATAAAATCGAGATTATCGTAGTTGAGTTTTTCTCCTTGAACGGGGATTTTTTGCCATTGATACAGTAAGAAACCGCCTAGTGTATTGTATTCTTCGGCTAGAGGTAAATCTAACTCTAGCTGCTCGTTAACCTCTTCCAAATTCATTTGAGCGGGAACGATATAGGTATTTTCGTCAACTTTAATTGGCGAACCTGTAAGTGTGGTTGCGGAATTACCTACGTCACCAATAATTTCGTCGATCAAATCTTGCAGGGTAATTAGTCCCGACGTACCGCCAAACTCATCGACAACTACAATCATCTTTTGCTGCGATCGCTGCATTAAAGGCAATAGCTCATATAAAGAAGTTGATTCGGGAATAAAGCTAACTGGTTCGACCCAAGATTTAATTGTCGAGCGATCGAGCCAGCGTCCTTTAGCTAAAGCAGCAGCTATATTTTTATAATCGACAACACCACGAATGTCGTCTAAAGAGCCATCAATGACAGGATAACGGGAATATCCTTGACTGGCTACTGTATGCAGTAACTCACTAATAGTAGTATCGACAGTCAAAAACTTAATATCGGGACGGGGAATCATAATTTTGACTGCCGTGTCTTCTCTAAATTCAAATACGTTTTTAATTATTTGCCTTTCTTGAGCTTCTAAACCAGTAGATTCTCGTTCGGTAGCAATAATTAACTGTAATTCTTCAGAGGTTACTTGGTGATACCATCCCTGCCCGCTGTATTCTATACCCACAAGCCTCAAAAACCAACGAGTAGACCAATTTAAAATGGCGATAAAAGGACTAAAAATGCGAGCGATAACTATACTAGGAGCACCAAAAAACCTGGCTAACTGTTCTGGGTAGAGTAGAGCCACTGATTTGGGACATAGTTCTCCTAATACTATTTGTAAATAGGTTAAAAGTAAAAAAGAAATTGGAACGGCAAAAGAATGGGCTAGTGCTTCAGAAAGTCCAATCGGTAAGGCTAGGCTGCGGATCGCAGAAGCAATAGAAACCGCCATCGTTTTTTCTCCCACCCACCCCAAAGCCAAACTCGATAGAGTAATACCCAACTGCGTAGTAGACAACAAACGCTCGATGCTTCTCTGTAAAGATTGAACTGTTTGTGCCTGAATATCTCCATCTTTAACTAATTGGCTTATACGCGAGCGCCTGACTGAGACAATCGAAAACTCTGCGGTAACGAAAAAAGCATTAATCGCGATTAAGAGAAAAACACCAAAGAAAGTTAGAAAAAAGTTGCGCTCGACCATCAATTAATTAGCGATTGAAAAAAGTACTCGTACCACTTACATCAAACATTCTCAATCTAATTTTCAATAACGGGTTGCTATCTATCTAACTATAGGAATGTTATTCAATTGTAGTTCTATTTCCCGTTTGGGATAATCAGTCAAGGTTAATGAAACACTTTTACTGTTATCGAGTAATGTTTGGGGAATTTCAAGCTTACCGCGATAATTTTTTCCATCGGCAGGTAGTTCTGATGGTAAACCTTCGGGAATGGCACTCAAAGGCAAATTGCGATCGTCTATGAGATCGATAAAGCTATATAGAAAGCGAACCGAACGATCGCTGTCATTTTTAAGATTTAGTTCTAGCAATAGTGAATCAGCTTCGTATCGAGCATTTGATACCATTAAAGTTAACCCTTTAGATTGGCTGTCTACAGGCGTAAAATTGGCAACGGTTTGAGGCTTAGAATCATGTCTGACTATCTTATTCGATCTAACTGCTTGGGACTGCTGTTCGATTTTTTTTTGCTCTCGACCGTGAGTACGATTGTAAACATCGATTAAAATTTCTCTTTCGCTGACTAATTCTAAACCTTTATATTTTCCTGCGGGCTTGTTATCCGTACTACGCTCTCTAGATTGAATATCTGGCTGAGTTACGACTTTAAGTGCTTCTCGGCCCATTATATATCCTACAAAGGCACTGGCAACGCTAGCGGCTAGCATGAGAAAAAAAAAGGTTAAAGTCAGTAGTAATGTCGATTTTAGCTTCATCTAAAAAAATGACCCCGCTATAGAAGCGATTTCTTTTGTCAAAATAACGGTATTTATCTAATATAATGATCGAGCGAGAAAAAATACCAGGGTTGGCCGAGCGGTTTAGGCAACGAACTCATAATTCGTGCTAGGCAGGTTCAACTCCTGCACCCTGGATTATACTCAAAGAAAATAAAAAATAAGAGGTATACTAAATTTTATTCGATGCCTCCAGACTCTCTTAATGATGTTTCATAGGGATTGGGCAGATCTAAAGTCTTAATTGGCATTCCCACCTCTACTTGCTGGTTGAGGGCATCTTGATACAGGCGATCTACTGCCTTGCCATCTAAAAGAATTTGAGTTTCGGGAAACCTGTTAAAGCCAAGAATAGTATTTAACTGTCCCAGAATACCGCTTTCGTAATAAGCATCTCGAGCATGGTCAAAGTAAGCCTTTTTAAAAGCTTGCTCTAAGGAGATTGAATCTTCAATTACAGACGCTTCGGGTTCGGTTTGAGCCATAGTTTCCAGAGAAAATAGGCTAGCAACACCAGCCATCGCCAAAATTTGAGTTAATTTAGTAAACTTAATAAACATTTATGACAATTTCCATAAACTTCTGCTCGATCCTAGCCGAAGATTTAGCGAAAGCACAGTCTATTAGTTAATTGTGAATATAGATACAGTGGAAACATCTCTTTTATCTGCCGATCGCGATACTTTACGCCAAACTCTTTTAGATTTACTAGTAAAGTATGCCTATGTTGAAGGTGATTTTGTGCTTTCTTCAGGTGCTAAAAGTTCTTATTATATTAATGGCAAACAAGTTACTCTAAGAGCAGAAGGTGCTTTGGTTATTGGTCGCCTGCTGTTTTCCTTGTTACCGCCAGATACAGAGGCAGTAGCGGGTTTGACTTTGGGAGCAGATCCGATGGTTACTGCCGTTAGTCTGATTTCGGCAATTGCCAATCGTCCGCTTCCCGCTCTGATTATTCGCAAACAAGCCAAAGGACATGGCACCCAAGCTTATATTGAAGGCTGTCAGCTACCAGAGAAAGCCAAAGTAGTTGTTTTAGAAGATGTAGTTACTACGGGAGGTTCGGCTTTGACTGCGGTAGAAAGATTGCAGGAAGCTGGCTATCAAGTAGACAAAATTATTGCTCTAGTAGATCGCGAGCAGGGCGGTAGAGAATTATATCAGTCTAAAGGAATTGATTTTCAAGCTATTTTCTCAATCGCTGATATTCAACAGCATTCTCACTAAAAAGAATTTAAAAATACTTTACGTTTTGTGATGTTTTACACCAAAATTATTAGTTAAGCTGGAAATGCAATAAATAATATTTTTTCTAAATTTATGAATTTTGTTTCTTCTCGTCCTTCGAGACAAATTAATTGGCAAACAATTATAATGTTTGCTTTAGGTTTTTGGCTTAGTGGTAGTTTAGTTTTAGATTGTCTAATTATTCCTGGGCTGCTGTCGGCAGGCATGATGAATGAGCCTGGTTTTGCTGGTGCTAGCTACACAATTTTTGGTTCTTTCAACCACGTTGAAGCACTTTGTGCCGCTTTGGTCTTGACTGGTTGTCTGGTTTTTCGCTATGGCGATCGCTCGACAATGCACATTAACAACAAATCTATTTTTCTAGCTACTGTTTTACTGGCAATTGCTTTGGTTTATACCTACAATCTCACTCCTCACATGAGTGCGATGGGATTATCTTTAAATCAGTTTGAATCTATCGGAGCTACTTCTGGTTCCATGACTACAATGCACGTAAGCTACTGGATTTTAGAAGCGACCAAGCTAATTTGCGGTGCAACGTTGTTACGCAGTTTTTATCGTAACTCCTGTAGTCTGGGATAACGGCTATTAAACTTGTTACTAATTTGAGGGCGTGGTGCTTACTACGCCCTTATTTTGTGCGCGATCTTTCGCTGACAAATATACCAAAAGTAAACCGTGAGATTAATCAAACCAATTAGCTTGGTACCATCTTCTAGCATGGCGTGAATACCGCGACTACCTAAAGGGGTAATATCGATCGCGCTGGAAAAGGCAAATAAACAAAAAGCAATTAGTAAGGGAACATAAGGAGTTTTCTTAATTGTCTGGCGAAACGCTCTAGCATAAATAATCAAAAACGAGCCATAGACTAAATACACCGTAGTTTTTACTACTCGATATGCCCCAAAAAAAGTGCAAAGTATCAAAGTCAGACGGAAGCGGTCGTCAAAATACAGCAAAGCCATTAATAGTGCGCTAAAAGACAAGAAAACTCTAAATCTATAGTCCGCACGGGGTAATAAAGCAGTAGTAAAGCCACAAATAGCGATCGCCACACACCACATAATTTCTGAAATGCTAGTCAACCAACCAAAATAAAACACGCTAGCTTCAAAAGGATCGCTAAACAAGTTTTCAATACCCTGTCCTTTACTGCGAACTTCGGCATAGATACTGAGAAGTCCCAAACAGATAATCGTTAAAAAATTCAACCAAATTAAAACGGGTATGCGTGAAAAATCTCGTCGGCTTTTACGAAACCAAGATATAAAAGTAGGAAAGTTGATAATTTTATGATTCATTAAGGTTTTTTAAAGCTCGATCCTATTATTTCTGTCGGACAAATGACAACTTATAGCACTTTATAGCCGATCTAAAGTATGGCTCGATCTTGTTAAAGAATAGAAAATGCTAAAGCAATACTTGGGATACTATAAACTTAATTTTTAACCGATCGCGCTTGTTGATTAAGACTTCATGAATCTCAAACGATTTGTATCTATAGTAGTCAGCGTTGCTATTCTTCTAATTATCTACTCGCAAATAGATTTGCCCAATTTAGTACGGGTATTTCAGAACTGCGATCGCCTGTGGATGGTAGTTAGTTTGGCAATGGTAATTCCGATAACTCTATTTACTTCCTGGCGACTGCAACAGCTAATGCCTAAAAGTGCGAGTTTGGGGTTTATCGAAGCCAATCGCTTGATTTTAGGAGCGAGCGTTTTAAATGCGGTGTTGCCTTCTAAAATGGGGGATATTGCCAAAGCCTATTTTATGTGCGATCGCCACAATCTTAGTGCTACTTTGGCATTAGCCATTTCTATATTTGAAAAAGCCTGCGATCTGCTTTCTTTACTATTGTGGTGCGTGTTTGGTTTACTACTCTATCCTAATAAAGACAGTTTATTTTGGACGATGACTATCGGGGTAGGAACTGGACTAATTTTAGGTTTGTTACTATTAGGTTCGGTGCAGTTTGCCAACTTATTTTTTAATCTTTTTACTGCCATAACTCCCAAAGCAATTGGTAAAAAGCTACAGCAAATGCAGGCTTCCTGGCAAGAAATGCACGGTTATTTTTGGAGCGACAAAAAACAATTATTAGTTATTACCACTACTTCTATTTTTATTTGGTTTTTACATTTATTACAAATTTGGCTATTCATAATCGCTCTCAAAGCCTGGACACCTTTTATTGTCAGCTTGGCTTTGTCTCCGCTATCAATTTTAGCAGGCTTATTACCGCTAACCTTTGCAGGAATTGGTACTCGCGACGCAGCCTTAATTTATTTTTATCAAGATTATTTTAGCGAAGCAACGGGTGCGGCTTTGGGTTTGTTATGTACTTCACGTTACTTTATTCCCGCTCTAATTGGTTTACCTTTTCTGGGTCAAATGTTAGCAGCTTTAAAGAAAGCAAAAAGGTTAAAAGCCAACGGTTAAAAAGGATGTTGGCATAAGATTTTTTAGAGACGATAAATAAATCTAGTTAATTACTTTAGATAGAGAAGCAAAATGAAGACGGTTATTATAACTGGCGGCAATAGCGGCTTGGGTTATTATTGCGCCCAAGAAATTGCTAATAATGAAGATTGGCAGGTAATAATTGCCTGTCGCAACTTAGAGAAAGCAACTCAAGCGGTAGAAAAATTAAAAGCAGCGACTAACAGCGATCGCATTACAGCTATGTTATTAGATTTGGCTTCTCTAGACTCTATTCGCCAGTTTGCTAAAGAATTTGCTAAAAGAGAACTTCCTCCTTTAGGCGCGATCGTTTGTAATGCAGGGGTACAGTTTATTCAAAGACGAACTTATACCGAAGACGGCTTTGAAACTACCTTTGGTGTCAACCATCTCGGACATTTTCTGCTAGTTAATTTACTGCTGAAACAAATAACTCCACCAGCCAGAATTATTTTCGTTAGTAGCGATACTCACGATCCAGATAAAATTACGGGTATGCCAGAACCTCATTTTCGAGATCCCAAGCTGCTTGCCAAACCAGAACGAGATCCCGATCTCAAAAATAAAAGTATCGACGTAGCTGGAAGAATTGCTTACACTACTTCAAAACTTTGCAATATTCTTTGCGCTTACGAACTATCTCGCCGTCTTACAGAAGCAGGATATAGTACCGAAAAACAACCTATTACGGTAAATGTTTTTAATCCAGGTTTAATGCCTGGTTCGGGTTTGGCAAAAGATTATCCACCCGTAGCCCGTTTTATTTGGTATTCTGTTTTACCCATTCTGCAACTATTACCAGTAGTCAACGGTATGAAACAATCAGGCAAAGCCTTAGCAAAATTGGTTCTCGATCGCGACTTAGAAAACGTCACAAGAAAATATTTTAGCGGTTTTAAAATGACTGCATCTTCCAAAGAATCGAGCGATCGCTCTTTAGCCAAACAACTGTGGCAGGGCAGTATAAAATTGACCGAGCTGAAGCCAGAAGAAACGATCTTGAAACTATAATCGAACGTTTGTTTTGTTATGCTACTCTATGTACGATATAAAAATTATTCATGGCAAAAATATCTATTTATTTGGATGAGCTTAAGCTGAAACATTTAGATGATTTGGTAGACAGTAATCCTCATTTGACCAAACGTAGTCGTAGCTCTTTGCTTGGTTATTTAATCGAACAAGAAGTAGCCAAAGAAACTAAACGCAAAATGATAGAGGCAGCCCAAACTATAGACGAATTAGACTTAGGTTGGAACGAAGACGAAGAAGAATGCGCGATTATCGATCTGAAAGTATCTGGTTAGTTAATTTTGAACCGCAAATAGGAACTGAAATTAAAAAAACTAGACCAGCTTTAATTATTTCAGCCTCAGAGTTTAATCGAGTTAGAAAAAAAGTTACTCTATTACCTATTACTTCTAAGGCGATCGCCAATCCCACGTTAGAACCTGTGGTAGTTACGGTTAAGGCTTCAATAACTAATGGTTTAGATAAGGATAGTATTATTATTGCTATTGAACCCAATACTTTTGATAAAAAAAGATGTATTAAATATTTAGGGCAAATTGACTTAGAGATTTTGAGCGAGGTGAAGCAAAAACTAAACATTTATCTGGATTTACTAAACAGTTAGTTTATTGATGAACAATAAGCAGTTAGCAATGAGCAATTAACAGTCTTTAATGTTTAATGTTCAATGTCTCGCCACATTACGTATAATCTCTAAACCAATTGAGTTTCTTGACGCAGATAGGCTTCGATAAACGGTTCTAAGCTACCATTCATAACGTTGCTAACATCAGTTGTTTCAGTTCCCGTTCGTAAATCTTTAACCATTTGATAGGGATGAAAGACATAGTTGCGAATTTGATTGCCCCAGGCAGCTTCTACCATATCGCCGCGAATTTCAGCTATTTCTTTAGCCCGTTGTTCTTCAGCAATTACTAACAGTTTGGCTTTGAGTAAGGCTAAGGCTCTTTCTTTATTCTGCAACTGCGACCGCTCTTCCGTACAGCGAACCGCAATACCTGTAGGAATATGTAAAATTCTAACTGCCGTTTCTACCTTGTTGACGTTTTGTCCGCCAGCACCACCAGAACGAGAAGTGGTAATTTCTAGATCGCTGTCGGGAATTTCTACATTAATATCTTCATTGCCCAAATTGGGCATTACCTCTACACCAGCAAAGCTAGTTTGTCTTTTGCCGTTAGCGTTAAAAGGAGAGATTCTAACTAAGCGATGAGTACCTTTTTCCGCTTTTAAGTAACCATAAGCGTAACGCCCATCTATTTCGAGAGTTGCCGACTTGATACCCGCTTCATCTCCCGAAGATGATTCTACTAGTCTGACTTTATAACCTTGTTGTTCTCCCCAACGGGTATACATTCGCAGCAGCATTTCCGCCCAATCTTGAGCGTCAGTCCCCCCCGCACCAGCATTAATAGTTAAAACTGCTCCTTTGGTGTCGTAAGTACCAGAAAGAAGCTGCTGTAGTTCCCACAAATCTAGTTCTTTTTGCAGTTTCTCTAAATTTTTCTCTGCTTCTGTTGCCAGTGCGTCATCTGTTTCTAACTCTAACAATTCGGCGATCGCTTCGGTATCTTCTAAAGTTTTTTGCCACTGTAGATACTGTTCCAAATTAGACTTAAGATCGCTTAATTCTTGCAGCACCTTTTGAGCTGAGGTGTTATCGTCCCAAAAATCTGGTTGGGCAGCTAGCTGTTCTAAATCTTTAATTTTTGCCGTGAGTGCTGGTAGGTCAAAGATACTCCTGGGTTTGACCCAGGCGTAAAGATATCGTTTCTATATTGCGTTTGAGTTCGGTAAGGTCCATAAGTTGCGATGATTAACTATTAGTTTTATTTTATCGATTCTAAATACTGAGTTTCTAACAAAAAAGCTCCATTATCAAAACGCACTCCCCAATAACCACCAGGACGGCGATCGATTATTGTTCCCTCATCGCCAATCTGCAATAAGTTAGCAGGGCGAAGCATGGGCATGGGTTCTGCTGTTTTTAGATAGGGCGGTAACGCAATTAATCTGACGCGATCGCCAACAGTAATTTTTCGATTCATTCTTAAAAATACTTATTTTAACTTTTAACTTTTGACTTTTGACTTTTGCTATAAGTAATCTCAAACGTAGCTAGTATGATGATAAAGTCCGAATCATTGAGATAAAGCATGAAGCAACAAGGGAGTAAAAAATTAGGGTTAGTATTGGCATTTATAGTTACGCTGGTAGTTAGTTTGGTAGTATCTTCAATACCATCAGACGCGGAAACATCTTTAGCAGCAGTACATCAAAACGATCGCCCTACCCCAACCGCGATCGCCCGTGTCGAACCAAAAGTTGCTATAACTGCTAAAGAAGTGGACTATGCTACGGCAAATGGAAAAACTGTAACTGGTTACTTTGTCAGCCCTCAAGACCAAGCCAAACCTTTACCTGGAATCATTGCTATCCACGAATGGTGGGGTTTGAATAATAACATTAAAGCAATGGCAAGACGTTTGGCAGGTGAAGGCTATCAAGTACTAGCCGTAGATTTGTATAACGGACAAACGGCAGATTCTCCCGATAAAGCCAGTCAGCTTACCGAGACTGTAAGCGAAAATCCCCAGGTAGCCAAAGAGAATTTAAGATTAGCCTATCAATATTTAGTCGAACAAAAGCAAGCACCAACTATGGGTTCTATTGGCTGGTGTTTTGGCGGTAGTTGGTCGCTGCAAACTGCCCTAATATACCCTGAAGAATTAGATGCTGCGGTTATCTATTATGGCGGACAAATTGGTGAGGCGACTGAAGCAGAATTAGCCACTCTTAACGTACCAATTTTAGGAATATTTGGCGCAGAAGATAGTTCGATTCCCGTCGCTACAGTCACAGAATTTGAATCGACTTTAGATGAATTAAACGTACCATCAGAGTTTCATATTTACGAAAATGCAGGTCATGCTTTTGCCAATCCTTCTGGCAATCGCTACGTAGCTAAGGCAGCAGAAAAAGCTTGGCAAGAAACTACACAGTTTTTAGCTAAATATTTATCTTGAAACTTTTTTAGCTCTAAAAACATATTAAGAGGAACAAATATGTCTACTTATTTAGTAACGGGAGCCAATCGCGGTATTGGCTTAGAATATTGTCGCCAGTTAAAAAAAAGAGGTGATGCAGTTATTGCCATTTGTCGCTCGGTATCCGACGAACTTAAAGATCTAGATGTAGAAACCATAGCAGATATAGATATTACCTCAGACGAATCAGTAGCCAGTTTAGTAAAACAAATAGGCGATCGCACTATAGATGTTTTGATTAATAATGCTGGTATCGTCGAACGAGTTAGTTTGAGCAATCTTGACTTTACCAGTATTAGAAAACAGTTTGAAGTTAACTCTCTGGGAATGTTGCGGGTAACTCAGGCTTTATTGCCCAAGCTCAAAGACGGCTCTAAAATTGCCATTATGACTAGTCGTATGGGATCGATTGAAGATAATACTTCTGGGGGTTCTTATGGCTATCGGATGTCTAAAGTGGCAGTATCGATGGCGGGTAAATCTTTAGCTGTCGATTTAAAACCCCAGGGCATTGCCGTAATAATTCTCCATCCAGGACTAGTAAAAACGCGCATGACTGGCTTTACCGATTCTGGAATTACTACCGAAACTTCGGTAAAAGGATTGTTGGATCGTATCGATGAATTAAATTTAGACAATACGGGGACATTTTGGCACGCTAAAGGTGAAGTTTTGCCCTGGTAATGGAAGTTTGTAGAGGCAAGGCATTGCCTCGTCCGTACGGGAATTTGTAGTTATAAATTTTTCAACGATATGAAACCAAATATTTTGGTTGATGCACCCCATCACAACGCCGAAGTTCCTCTGTGGCACGAGCGAGAAGGCTGTTTGTATTGGACGGATATTCCCCAGGGGCAAGTTTTTCGCCACTATCCCCACAATAATAAAACCGAACAGATCTACTCTGGAGAACCTGTTGGGGGTATGACCATTCAGACTGACGGCTCGTTATTACTATTTAAAACCAAGGGAACGATTCAACGTTGGCATAAAGGTAATATTACCACGCTAATTGCTGAAATTCCTGCCGAAAGAAACACTAGGTTTAATGATGCGATCGCCGATCCTCAAGGGAGAGTTTTTTCGGGAACGGTAGCAACTCCAAAGCGATCGGGGCATCTCTATCGTCTCGATTGCGATGGTTCGCTACACCAAATTTTAGATGGGTTAATTATGCCCAACGGCATGGGCTTTACTCCCGATCGCCAGCAATTTTACTTTACTGACTCAGAACGCCGTATTATCTATCGGTTTAAGTACGATCGCGCCACGGGAAAATTAAGCAATCGCCGAATTTTTGTGGTTACACCGACCGATGAAGGAGTACCCGACGGACTGACAGTAGATGCTGAAGGTTATGTATGGTCGGCACGTTGGAATGGCGGTCATTTATTTCGCTACAACCCACAAGGGCAAGAAGTCGGACGAATTGCTTTTCCCGCTCGTAAAATTAGCAGCGTCATCTTTGGCGGTGACAACTGCGATCGAGTTTATGTTACCACTGCGGGGGGAGACTATCGAACACAAGAAGGGTCGGGGGCAGGGGCAATTTTTCAGCTTCAACCAGGGGTTAGAGGAGTACCAGAATTTCCCTCGCGAATTTTGCTGTGATGGTTAGATGTAGACTGGAATTAATTAAAATCGTATACACAGCTACTTATAATTAACAACTTAAATGAATCTAATTTCTTTAGAAAATTTCTTAGATAATACCTCTTTTGGTATTCTCTTGATGACAATGCTGGTTTACTGGGTAGGAGCGGTTTTTCCCCGCATTCCCTATTTAGCAATTTTGGGAACTACAGGCATGGCGATCGCTAATTTGTGTTTGGCGGTTTTACTCGGTGCGCGGTGGATAGAAGCTGGTTACTTTCCTCTCAGTAACCTCTACGAATCTTTATTTTTCCTGGCTTGGGGAGTTACCACCATGCACTTAATTGCCGAACAAATGAGTCGATCGCGCTTGGTTGGTGCGGTTACTAGTCCTGTAGCGATGGGAATTACGGCGTTTGCAGCCCTGTCTCTACCAGCAGAAATGCAGCAGTCGGCACCTTTAGTACCCGCTCTAAAATCTAACTGGTTGATGATGCACGTCAGCGTAATGATGCTTAGTTACGCTACCTTAATGGTTGGTTCTGCAATCTCCATTGCTTTTTTAATCGTAACTCGCGGTCAACAGGTACAGCTTAAAGGTAGTTCGGTAGGAACTGGCAGCTTTCGCGATCGCCTCAAACAAAAATCTCTGAAAACTTCTTTAGATAAAGCCTCTTTTGCTACTACTACTGCTAATACTGCAGTGCTAGATCGCCCTCAGACTGAAATTACTCTTTCTCCCGAACGACTCAGTCTTGCCGATACGTTAGATAATATTAGCTACCGTATCATCGGCTTGGGATTTCCCCTACTAACTATCGGCATTATTGCTGGTGGAGTTTGGGCAAATGAGGCTTGGGGTTCTTATTGGAGTTGGGATCCCAAAGAAACCTGGGCATTTATTACCTGGCTGGTGTTTGCGGCTTATTTACACGCTAGAATTACTCGCGGTTGGCAGGGTAGAAAACCCGCAATTTTGGCTGCGGTTGGTTTTGTAGTGGTTTGGGTGTGCTATTTAGGAGTCAATTTGTTGGGTAAAGGCTTGCACTCTTACGGTTGGTTCTTTTAGTATTTAAGCGATCGCTTGTTTCCAGATAATTTTTAGGCGTTGCCAATTAGGTTCTTCCTTCAATTTAGCAACGCCTGGCTAGCGGAAGTTCGATTACACGTTTAAATATCGCCGTCAGCTATAGAGATAGACTTTGGCACGATCGCAAAAGCATCTACTTCAGCTTTTTTATCGGCTTTGGCTTTTAGTTCTAATAGCGATCGAGGAATTACGATAAACCAGAAAATTGAAGCTAATAATGCTACAGTCAAATGAATGGGATCTTTAAGAGATGATTCTTTATCTTCAACTATAAGTACCAACAAAAAACTAAAATAGCTACAGGCACCAAATAAATATAGCGGTAACATCAAAAATATGTCGCTCTTGTATAAAATTCGGTTCAATTCTATCCCTTCAATTTTCTATTCGTAATCCGTAAAAATGTCCAGAGCAATTAAGATTTGTAAACCTCAAACATTTAACGAGCGAGATTTTCAATTTCTCACATAGCTAAAGGCCAAAGGCTTAAAGCTTGTCTTTAAGAACCCAACTTAAATGCTTCTACAAATAAACTATAGGTAAGACCAATTTTAAATAAATTGAGAATTTCAATTATTAGCGATCGCCTAACTGGTTTGGGACTTAGTGCTGGATTGCGACGATAATAAACTAAACGGCTGGTTATTTCGGTAAATATTAATAAAAAACCTGCAGCTGGCACATCCCAAACCGCATCCTGTCCCGCAGTAGTGGCAATTGCCGAACCCATAAAAAATCCCATCAACAGACTAATTAAGTTTAGGGCAATTCTGCGCCAGGGATTGCTAAACAAAGTTCCTAACTGTCTGTTAGTTATATCGATTAAAGTATAAAGTCGAGTACGTTGCACAATTTATGTATATTTAAATAAAGTAGCTGAATTTTATTCGGTTATGCGACCGAGCAACCATAAAGAAGAGGTTAATCCTGCAAAATGTGCCGCAATGATATTAGTATTAGCTTGAACGATAAATAAATCCAAAGAGTTAACAAATTCTTTGGTGTTTTGAGCGGCAAAAACTTCTCCCTGACCGAAAGCCAAGATTTTTGATAGTACGATACCAGCGATCGCTTCAGCACCCAGTATAGTCAACAACATTCCTACCAGGTTGATAATCAAGCCAATTTTAATAGTTTTAATTGTGGTAGATTTTTTGGGACGAGCGGTATTGTTTTGAAGGCGTTGAGCCATTTTGCCGTATCTAAAAGAAAAATAAATTGCCACAATCAAACAAATCAATCCAGAGGCGGCGCAAAATAGGCTAAATCCAGTACCAGGTCTGCTGGTTTCGGTACGATTGGTAATTGCTAGCAGTAACATTACCGTAGAAATTACTCCCAACACTAACTGAACCCAAAAACCAGTAAGACCAGCCCATTTTAGTGAGGTAGATACACGGCGTATCTTAGGAGTTTTAGTAGTTGTACGAGATTGAGAAGAGCGATCTTCAAATGGAGTAATTTCTGTATCTCTATTCATAATCGATTCTTGTAAATTAAGACCCTTAATATTGTTTAGCGTAACCTGTCTTTAGACAGTTAGTTTATAAAACTTAGTCAAATTTGAAGTTAAATAATAAACTTAATAAATGAGAGAGTAGACGAGGTGGTTGCAGAATTGCTCATTGTGAGTAATCTGAGGAAAGTCTGGACTCCCGAAAGACCGAACTTGCTGGGTAACGCCCAGTGCGAGCGATCGCGAGGATAGTGCCACAGAAAAATACCGCCCGTTCGATGAATCATAACCCATTTATCTAGAAACGGGTAAGGGTGCAAAGGTGCGGTAAGAGCGCACCAGCAGTATCGAGAGGTACTGGCTCGGTAAACCCCGGTTGGGAGCAAGGTCGAAGGGACTATGGTTGGTCTTTTTCCAGTTCCGTTTGAGGTGAACCGCCAGAGATGTCTGGCAACAGGCATCCTAGATAGATAACCGCCCTCACTAATTTGAGTCTGGTTCGGTAAAACGAACGGGGCTTTCGATCTAGTGAGAACAGAATCCAGCTTACGTTGCTACTCTCTCTCTGCTTTGCCAAATGCCTAATTTTTTTCTGTGTTGCTAAATGTTTGCCGATCCCAGACGTAAAAAACAACTTCAAACAATGCTTCTAAAATTGGGAGTACCAACTACTGCAGCTGTTAACTGGAAGTTGTTAGATTTAGCTCTTACCCATCCGAGTATTTCTACGACACACAATTACGAACAGCTGGAATTTGTAGGCGATGCGGTAATTCGTTTGGCTACAGCAGAGCTATTATTAGAAACTTATCCTCAAGAAACTGTAGGTGAATTTGCGGCAATCAGATCGATTTTAGTGAGCGATCGCCTGCTAGCCGAGTTAGCAGAGACTTATGGTATCGAACCATATTTGCTCATTGGTAAGAATGCTATGGGCAACATAGCAGGGAGACAGTCTTGGCTGGCAGATGCTTTTGAAGCTATTTTAGGCGCGTTATATCTAAGTACTAACAATATGGATTTAGTTCGTCCCTGGCTGGACGAAGCTTTATTAGACAAAGCTATAGAAGTCAAAAACGATCCCGCCCGACAAAATTATAAAGATGCTTTGCAAGAATGGACTCAGAGTAAATATAAAGTTTTGCCAGAATATCGCGTTAGGGAAAACAAATCTTTTAGTTCGCCAGGCGATCGCTTTATAGCAGAAGTCTGGTTGCAAAATCGCTGTTTGGGAACTGGTAAAGGTCGTTCTAAAAAATCCTCAGAACAGGCAGCAGCGAAAATAGCATTTTTAGCAATAGGCGAGCAATGAGCACTTAACATTTAGCATTTAACAGTCATCACCGTTCAATGTTCGCTGTTCACTGTTCGTGGATGCTCGAAACTGTCTGACGTTTGAACATTTCTTTTAAAACTAAAGCAGGATCGACATAATCTCCTCTATATCTTAAAACCCAATGCAGATGAGGACCTGTAGTGTTTCCTGTCATACCAATACGTCCAATTCTCGCTCCTGCGGGAACTTCTTGTCCCTGGAAAATTTTTATGCCACCACCAGCATCGAGCATATAAATACCGCTATTATCTCGTTCTACATGACCTTCTAAATGACAGTAAGAATGCTTCCAAGTACCAGATTCAATAGTTATAGAAGTTCCACAGTTTGTATTGTCCGATACTTTAGTCACTTTTCCCGACCACCAACTGCGAATATAGCTTCCTCGAGGTGCCGCTAAATCCAGACCATTATGAAATTGAGGTTTGCCATCGATGGGGGAGATGCGATAGCCAAAGGGAGAAGTGTAGGATTGAAAGTTTTCTACAGGAAAAGACCCTTGTTGCCAAATAGCACTGGCATTTTGAGATTCGGATACATTTTTTGGTGGAGTCGAAGCCTGAATCGCATTCGAGCAAATACTTTCAAATCCAATTAATAATAAGGTTGCAATTCCAACAACCAGCAGGCGATACCATTTCTTTTTAAAAATATAAATCATTTATTTTTATAAAAATAAACATAAATTGTACAAATTTATTACAAATTAATATACAAATAAAGCGATCGAGAAAAACCCTAGAAACTCGATAAATAAATACTGTGTGTAATGTATAAATGACAGTAAACTCGCTAATCTGGTTAAGTTAACGCCCATATTAACCGATCTTTCTGGCAACTATAAAATATTGTCAAAGTTACGCGTTAGGAAAAGTCGTTCGAGTATTATTGCCAACAACAATATTACAGACAAAAGTTAAATTTAGGGTCAGAGTTTTGTTAAAATTTTTTAAAACAAATTTAATTTTTTTAACTTATAGGGTTTCTCGAATTAATTGAATTCAGTAAGTATTTTTCTTAAAGATCGGAGTTTAAAAGCTATCGTTCTATAAAAGTTGAGAATCGCTATAAGTATCTTTAAGACTATGAGATTAAAAGTCTTACCATTTAGCTTTGAATTAAATACTGTAGCGATCGCGGGAGCCTGTTTGTGGTCGCTGGCTTTATATATTAGCTTTCCTAAAATCAAAAATTGGATTACCAAGCAACTAACCCGATGGTTTAATTTTGCCGAGCGATCGCTTTACACCCCAGAAGAATACGAAGCAACTCGCCAAGCCAGAGAATCTCAAAATGAATTTTATGCTTCGGTATTGAGTATCGTACCTTTTATAATTTTAGGAGCGATAACTTACTGGTCGCTCGACCTTAGCTTTGACAGCAGTAGCTGGGCAATTAGTTTGGGTATTATCACCTGTATGATTTCGGGAATATTTGCTTTGGGTAGTCTCGATTCTTAGCTAAAGCTTGAGGGGCGATTAGCAAAGCTAGCGCGTCCAGCGCGATCGCCACAACACTTAAAAACACCAAACTGTCCTAAGCTTAAGATTAGAGGCAAAAAAATACACAAAACGGTAATGGACAGAGTATTAGTAGCAGGTGCGACTGGTGGCGTAGGCAAACGGGTAGTAAAACTTCTTTTAGAAACAGGTTATGCAGTAACGGCTTTAGTAAGAGACGCAGAGAAAGCCAAAGATTTACTAGGCGAAGAAGTAAAGGTGTTTGAAGCCGACATCACCATTCCCGAAACCCTCAAACCAGAAATGATGGTAGGAGTTACGGCAGTTATTTGCTGTACGGGGACAAAAGTGCAGCCAGTTGAAGGAGATACTCCCACGCGTGAGAAATACTATCAAGGAATTAAATTTTATCTTCCCGAAGTTGCCGACAGTCCAGAACAGGTAGAATATCGCGGCATAAACAACTTATTAGAAGTAATAAAGCAAAATCTACCTCACGCTACAAACAAAGTTATTTTTGATTTTGCCGATCCTGCGGTCAATATAAAAGACTGGGGATTAGTTAACGATGGCGTAATGGGAGGAGTCAGCCAAAGTAAGATTCGTCTTGCCGATGACAAAGCAGTTTTTTCGGGAGTTGTGTCTACTGAAAATAATGGAGGTTTTGCCTCTACTCGCACTCGTAATTTCGACCCTCCCTTCGATTTATCTGCTTATGAAGGAATCGAACTAAAAGTTATGGGAGACGGTTTGCGCTACAAGTTTATCTTACGCAGTGAAGATAACTGGGATGGAATTGGCTACAGCTATTCTTTTGATACGGTACACAATTATCCCACTACAGTTCGTATTCCTTTTAGAGATTTAATCCCCGTATTTCGTGCCAAAACCGTACCCGATGCTCAACTAGATACGAGTAAGGTTTATGCCATGCAATTGATGTTGAGTAAGTTTGAATACGACGGCGAATTAAACCCCAACTTTGAAGCGGGAAACTTTGGTTTAAAAGTAGAGTATATTAAAGCCTATGGCGGTGAAGCTACGCCGCAATTTGTTATGGTTAGTTCGGCAGGAGTGACGCGCCCCGATCGCCCCGAAATCGACCTAGAATCCCAACCACCAGCCGTAAGAATGAATGAGCAATTAGGAGGGATTTTAACCTGGAAACTAAAAGGCGAAGAAGTAGTTAAAGCTAGCGGACTTACATACACGATAATTCGACCCTGTGCCTTGACCGAAAAACCAGGAGATAAAGTTTTATATGTCGAACAAGGAGATAATTTAACAGGACAGGTAAGTAGAAATGCGATCGCGCAACTTTGTACGGCAGCAATTATCTTACCCGAAGCAGTTAACAAAACTTTTGAAGTCTGCGAAACAAACAACACAGGCAAAACCCACTGGAGAGATTTGTTAGAAAAGTTAAGCGATGATAGTTCTGTTTAACGCTCTCTCGTACGGATAATAGTAATTTTGTTTTATCCGTATTTTAGCTTACAGACCAAAATCGAAGCAGCTAAAATAAAAGTGGCCAAGTTGGCTACAAACACGGGTAAGTTTTCTGTAAATAAGCCATAAATTATCCAAAGTATGACTCCCAGACAAAAGCAGAGAAACATCGATAGAGAGATATCTTTAGTTGATTTAGACTTCCAGGCTTTGACTGCTTGAGGCAGAAAGGAGATAGTAGTCAAAATACCTGCCAGCAAGCCTACATAGGTTATAAGTTCTAGTTCCATAGGATACAAAGCGATTGCGCCTAACCAGTATCGAGCAATAATTTTGGTATGGCGATCGATAAAGTTTAGCGTGAGTTTTCTAAATTTAACTTTAGCTAATCATAGACCGAGATCGACCAAATATTTAGTTGAATAAATTTTAGAAGCGTCTATACTAACATTTAGGCGATCGCTAATTAAATTTCATAAATATACAATCCTAAAAAATAGATTTTTTTAGACTTCGAGAGCCAAAGCGATAAACTGCTCTATGTCCAATCCTAATTATCCAGGGTTGAGCGTTAGGGTATCGCTTATAAAAACGATCTGTTGACGTGATGAGAGAGTCTGCTACTTCAAAAGCACCAGTTTCGATGTCGATCGCCACAATCTTTCCGTAGTTTCTTGCCTCAACTTGCGATCGCACTTGAGACTCATAAATCTCATCCCCTCGTCGAGCAAATTCTTCTTTACTATAGCGAGGTTGTCGAATCATAGAACTAACTTTGTTGTAACGCTTATCACTTCATTGTATTGTTAATAGGCTGTTTTTATTAGCAATCTTTCGGGTAGTGCGATCGCTCCACCTAAAGCTGTGTAAATTGCCTTAGTTAATCGATCTTTTAAAGCAAAACACAAATCGTTAAATTGCTCAATACGATCTTCTTCCACATTATGTTGTGTTTGCCTGCTTGTTAATATCCATGTCATAAAATTAAGGAAATGCTTTATTCGCTCATCTTTTATGAGTACAAACAGAATCTCAGTAAATTCCCAAGTCCACTTCGGTAAACCTTGTATATTAGGTACGCGAATCACGGTGCAAAGCATTCTCGAACTACTTAATGAGGGACTTTCTTTTGAAGCAATTATTCAAGATTACTATCCCGATTTGCAAGTTGAAGATATTCGTGCCTGTCTAGAGTACGCTATTGCGCTGATAGCGGCTGAAGACATTCGCCTTGTTACTTCATAGGGATGAGATTTTTACTCGACCAAGACGTATATGCTGTAACAGCCAGATTTTTAATTGAAGTCGGACACGATGTAATTCTTGTGGCTCAAATTGGTCTTTCAAGAGCTAGTGATGAAGAAATACTCAAAAAAGCTCAGGAACAAAAGCGGATTTTAATTACAAGAAATAGAGACTACGGAAATCTCGTTTTTGTTAGAGCAATTGGTTCTGGTATTATCTATCTTCGGATCTTGCCCTCAACCGTAAATGTAGTTCATGGCGAACTAAGAAGAATTAATAAGAGCGTTTGTAGTTGTAGAGCATAGTGGACACAGGTTCAGACGACCGCTTTCTTCCTAACCCGTTTGCGATCGCTTCGTTTTAAGCTTTTTGACTATAATTTTACACAAACGTTTGCTAGAAATAGATTTCATACAGCAATTTCGACAATGCGATCGCTTGACTCAAGTGGATTACGACTGTTAGCAACATTAAGCCATCCTTCAATGGCATCCTGTAAATTAGACCTTACTTCCTCTATTGAGTCACCCTCTGTTATACATCCAGTAAGTGCTGGAACCTCTGCCTAATAACCACCTTCCTCTGCTGGATGAATAATCGCTTATGGTTGCACTTGATTATATTTTGTTATTGTTCGCTACTTTCTCCTGCAAACAAGCGAAACGTCAAGCTAATTCTGCCATCCTCAATTTCTTTATGCTTCAAAATAGCGTGCTTCCAATGTTTTTGCACTTCTTGCGACATTAAAAGTAACGAACCACTCGTAAGCCAAATTTCGCGCTCGATAGATTTATCATGCTTGTTTTGAAAACTAATTGCTCGTTCTGCACCAAGCGAGACTATAATAACGCCAGTATTGTCTGCAAGGTTTTCAATTGCGTCAGAATGAAAACCCATTTTTGACTCGCCATTGTCATAGTAATTGATGAGACAGTTGTTCGGACGATAATTGAAACGCGCTTCGATATCTTTAACAAGCGGCAATAATATTTTTGGCATTGGTTGAAAAGGATAAGAGATACCCGAATAGTTGTAGGGTACACCAAAGCTTGCGGTTTTACGCGCTTGCATCCTTTCATCCCACTGTACTTCTCTAAGTAAGCGATCGAAGAGTAGTTGAGCGTTGGAAACAAAATGGTTGTCAATGGTCAAATTTAATTCATTCATCTGCTCGAATTATCTCATCGTTTGGCTTCAAGCAAACTACAATATGTATTTAAAATTATAGTTGAAGATAGTTTTACATCGCGATCGCCACCAACTTTAAAATAGATCGAATGCTCTATAAAAGGCTACTAACATTTATTTTATAGTGATTAAAACGGTCAATAATACAGTGATTATTATTGAAAAAATACCATAGAGCCATTTTAGCCAGGTTAAATCGTTTTTAATTACAGTAGTAGCAATCAAAATTTGTTCGGTTTTATCTTCTAACTTATTTATGCGGCGATTGCAAGTATTTTGTTCTAGCGAATCCTCAGTTTTGATTTCTGCTTGCTCTGCCATCTTAGCCAACACATTTATTTTTATTTTATCAAGTAGGCTAAAATCAAAATTTGCAATCAACGCGATCGCAACAAAACCTTATAAAAGATCGAATGTTTTATAGAGGACGATCGACTATCAATTTAAGTATATAAACTCAAAGCAGGGTTAATTTTAAGCTTCGCCCTTCGATTCCTGAAATTCTAAAATTTTGGAGTATAAACTTGCTACCGATTCTCGTTCAAAAAGCTCATCCTTAAGTTTTAAATAATCTCCACTTCCCAAATTACAAGCTGCACAAAAACGAGCAACTTTCGATGGCTCCATATTTGCTAACAGAACTTGAAGCCCTTCTTGTAAAATTTGTTGCTCATTCTTCACTTTAATTGTCACTGTCTATCTCCACCACAAAATTAACTGGATTTATTACCTTCAGCGTTAACTCAGAACATCTATTTATTAACCGTTTGTCGCAGGTAACTAAATAATCACAATTGCTAGCCTCAGCAAAAGCAACGTGTAACGCATCAATGGCTTTAATTCCATTATGCTCTAACTGTTCGGCTCTTTGTCTAATTACTTCATTTACTGTCTGCCGAAATTCAGCTAGCTGAAGATATCGATTCATAGCCTCTTGCTTAATGAGATAAGGATTTCGGCTATTCTCGTATTCTAACACTGAAGAACCAACTAGAGCGATCGCTTTGGTCTCTACCATTTGCATAACAATCGCGACAGCTTGCGTTTCTAGAAAAATTTTAGGCTGGGTTTGGTCGTCAAAAGGACGCTGATACACACTAGTATCCAAATACACTTTTGTCATGAGATTGTACAGCGCAAATTCTGTTTATTATATTTAATCGATCGCGTAATAATATACAAATAAACAAACCCCTAGCCAGATCGAGATTGACTGTGACAGAAGCAAAGAGCTATAAGGATACCGTAAATCTGCCCCAAACCGATTTTAGTATGCGGGCAAACTCTAAAGTACGCGAACCAGAATTGCAGCAATTTTGGGCGGAAAACCGAATTTACGAGCAATTGTCGCAGCATAATCCTAAAGAAGCTTTTATTCTCCATGATGGACCACCTTATGCCAATGGTTCGCTACACATGGGTCATGCGCTGAATAAAATTCTTAAAGATATTATCAATAAATACAAGTTGCTACAGGGTCATAAGACAGACTATATTCCTGGTTGGGACTGTCATGGACTGCCTATAGAACTAAAAGTTTTACAGAAAATTAAATCTAAAGAAAGAAAAGAACTTACTCCTTTAAAACTACGACAAAAAGCCAAGGAATTTGCCTTAGAAGCACAGCAAGAACAGTGTGAAGGCTTTGAGCGATATGGTATTTGGGGCAACTGGCAGCATCCCTATTTAACTCTTACTCCCGAATACGAAGCCGCGCAGATTGGCGTATTTGGAGATATGGCGTTAAAAGGCTATATCTATCGCGGTTTAAAACCCGTTCATTGGAGTCCTAGTTCTCGTACGGCATTAGCAGAAGCAGAATTAGAATATCCCGAAGGGCATACTTCTCCTAGTATCTATGCCGCGTTTACCGTAACTGAGTTAGGAGAGGGCGCAAAAGCATTAGAAGAATATCTGCCTAATTTAAACGTCGCGATTTGGACGACGACACCCTGGACTATTCCTGGTAACTTAGCGGTTGCCGTCAATGGCGATTTAGAATATGCGGTTGTGGAATTAAACCCGCCTTTACCAACTGTAGAAGCAATGGCAGCAAAGGAAAATGCATCTTATTTAATAGTTGCTAAAGATTTGGTGGAAAGATTATCAGCAACCTTAGAACGAGATTTAACCGTAAAAACTACTTTAAAAGGTAAAGCTTTAGAAGGTACGACTTATCGCCATCCTTTGTTTGACAGAGAAAGTCCAGTAGTTATTGGTGGTGACTACATTACTACCGAATCTGGTACGGGATTGGTTCATACCGCACCTGGACACGGACAAGAAGACTATATCACGGGGCAAAAATATGGTTTACCTATTATTTCGCCTGTAGATGATGGCGGCAAATTTACCGAAGAGGCAGGTAAGTTTGCAGGTTTAAACGTTATTGCTAAAGGTAACGAAAAGGTTAGCGAAGGAAATAATGCCATTATCGAAGCCCTAACTGAAGCAGGTTCTTTACTCAAACACGAAACCTACGCCCACAAATATCCCTACGACTGGCGCACTAAAAAACCAACCATATTTCGCGCTACAGAACAGTGGTTTGCTTCAGTAGAAGGCTTCCGCGATGAGGCTTTAAAAGCCATCGGTACTGTAACCTGGATTCCCGCTCAAGGAGAAAATCGCATTACGCCGATGGTCAGAGAACGTTCCGACTGGTGTATTTCTCGTCAGCGCAGTTGGGGCGTACCAATTCCCGTATTCTACGATAAGGAAACTAACGAACCACTATTAACCGAAGAAACCATCGCCTACGTTAAAAATATTATTGCCGAAAAAGGTTCTGATGCCTGGTGGGAATTATCAGTAGAGGAGTTATTACCCGAATCATATCTTAATAACGGACGCACCTATCGCAAGGGTACGGATACGATGGATGTCTGGTTTGACTCTGGTTCTTCTTGGGCAGCGGTAGCCAAACAAAGAGATTTAAAATATCCCGTCGATATGTATTTAGAAGGATCGGATCAGCATCGGGGTTGGTTTCAGTCTAGTTTGCTTACCAGCGTCGCGGTTAACGACATCGCACCTTATAAAACTGTCCTGACTCACGGCTATGTTGTAGACGAACAGGGGCGCAAAATGAGTAAGTCTCTGGGTAATGGTGTCGATCCTAACATCATCATTGAAGGCGGAAATAACCAGAAAAAAGAACCTCCCTATGGTGCTGATGTTTTGCGTTTATGGGTATCTTCTGTCGATTATTCTTCTGACGTTCGTATTGGAGGTAATATTCTCAAACAGCTTGCAGACATTTATCGTAAGATTCGCAATACGGCGCGTTTCTTACTCGGTAACTTACATGACTTCGATCCCAAACAAAACGCTGTCGCTTATGCAGACTTGCCCGAACTAGATAAATATATGCTGCATCGCATTACCGAAGTGTTTGCAGACATTACTAATGCTTACGACAGCTATCAATTTTATCGTTTCTTCCAAACGGTACAAAACTTTTGCGTCGTCGATCTGTCTAATTTTTATCTCGATATTGCCAAAGATAGGCTTTATATCAGTAATGTAGACTCTTTTCGTCGTCGTAGCTGTCAGACGGTACTAGCCATTGCAGTAGAAAATTTAGCTAAAGCGATCGCGCCAGTATTATCTCACATGGCTGAAGATATTTGGCAATCTTTACCTTACGAAATGGATTATAAGTCGGTGTTTGAATCTGGTTGGGTAAAAGTAGAGGAGGAATGGAAAAAACCAGAATTAAATAAATTCTGGAATACGATCCGTACTCTAAGAGATGAAGTTAACAAAGTAATGGAAGAAGCCAGAAAAGATAAGGCGATTGGTTCTTCTTTGGATGCTAAAGTGTTACTTTATATTCCCGATACAGAGTTACGCCAAAAATTAGCGTCTTATAATTCTTCCGATATTTTAAGTGAGACAAACGTAGACGAACTACGCTATTTCTTTTTAGCTTCTCAAGTAGAACTTGTAGATTCAGCAGATGCAATCGCCCAAGAAAAGTATAAAAGTGATTTTAATATTGCTTCTATTGCTGTAGTTAAAGCCGATGGCGAAAAATGCGATCGCTGTTGGAATTATTCTTTAAGCGTGGGCAGTTTTGCTAACGATCCGACAATTTGCGATCGTTGTGATGCAGCCTTGAAGGGAGAGTTTTAATTTTAGTTTATTTTAGGGGTAATTTCTAAATTATCTTTATAGCACTTGTAACCAAAAATAAAACAGTGAGGGAAAGCAATTTTACCAACAGCCAATCAAGGAATTACTGTAATTTTGTGTCAATCTTTAACCAATACATTCACACCAATTTTCATCGTTAGAATAGATGAAAGAACAAGAAATGTTTTTATTCTGGCTGGAGATGATATACAAATAGAAATTTATTCTAATGGTAACTGGAGGTTCTTATAATGAAAGTAGATTTCGATAAAATGACAAAAAATGAATTAAGAGCCTATTTAATTAAGCATCCTAACAATAAATCTGCGTTTCAAGCTTTTGTAGATTGCTATACTTCGGAAACTTCTTCTACAACCTATTCTATGGCAGAAACTCCTGAAGATATACAAAAAGTTGACAATTTAATTCGACGAAAAGTTACTCAATCTAAAAGTAGTTAGCAATGCAATACTAAAATTATTCTTTAAGCGTGGACAGTTTTACAGACGATCCAACAATATGCGTCGTTGTAATGCAGCATTGAAAGGAGAGTTTTAATTATTAGTTAAATGTAGAAATGAGTTATTAATCAACTCTTATCTATACCAATCAAAAACAATATGAACAAACAATTAAAAAAATTTAAGCGAGGTGATATTGTATTAGGTAAAGTTATTGGAATAGAACCATCAAAAGCTTTAATTAAGATAGAAGACTGTGAACCAGTTTATATTATCAAGGAGGTTGCATCTACTCAAGAAATAAAATCAATTGAAGAAGTTTTACAACTCAATCGAGTTTATGAATTTGCGATCGCGATAGATTATACTGCCAGATATTACAAAACCGATGAATACTATTTGTCAATTGTTGAATTAGAATATTTAAGAAGGATAAAGAGATTAGAGCAATTAGCAGCAGAAGATGTAACAATATACAGTGAAGTCATTCAAGCTTATGATTATGGAGTATTAATAAAGGTAGAAAATCGAAATTTTATTGTTTCTAATATCTATCTTAAGACCAAAACATCAAATCAAAAATTAGTTGGAATAAAAATACCGATAAAGTTTGTAGCTGTTAGAAAAAACAATGTTTATAATGAAATATTTGCAAGTCATCGCTGGACATTAGAGAGTACAAAAAATTACTCTTTAGGTGATATTGTTATAGGTAAAGTAATAGAATTAAAAGACAGCTATGCGTTAATTGATATTGGAGCCGAGAAACTTGCATGTATTGAATTGAGAGATGTATCAGTTTGGGCTAAATCTTGCAAAGAAGTTTTACATATTAACTTAATTCGTGAGTTTTTAGTTTCTAGTATTTATCATTATCCTTACAGTGAAACACTTGGACTATCTATTAAAGAACTAGAGCGTCAAATAGGTTGGGAAAGATTACAACAGGTAGACCAAGAAAAGACAATATTTTACTGTCAACAAGCTAAAAGAAATACAGTAAACAATGGATTTTTAGTTAATCTTGAAGGCGTAAGTGCTTTTCTTCCCGACAGTCATATAAGTTGCCAACTTTTTAAAAACAACAAATTCAAAACTAAAATTCCTTTTAAAATAATTAGATTATATTCAAGAAGCCGTTCTGTAGTAATTAGTAATCGAAAAGCATTAACTTATTTTAGATTAAAACAAATCAAAGTCGGGGATTTAATAACAGGAAAGATACTTGCAATTAAAAAGTACGGTTTGTTTATTCAGACAGATAATATAACAGTTTTGTTGCATATTTCTGAAGTCTCCCAGGTTTCTATAGGCTTAGAAGATTTATATAATATTTTTAGAGTTGGCGATGATATAAAAGCGTTAATTATTTGGATGGACATTCACAAAGGACGTGTTTCTGTCTCTACCAAAGAGCTTGAAATAGACCCAGGCGATATGCTTAAAAATCCGCAATTAGTCTATGAAAATGCTGAATCAATGGCAATTAGATACCGTGAACTAGTTTTAGAAAGATTGAACAAATTTGAGTAATAAAATTAATTTTAATTAAAAACTTTTAGAATCATCTTCTTTAGAACGTTCGATCGGCTATATAATATATTATGACTGTATTATTATAGTTTTTACGATCGCTGCTAAAATTGTCTTCCATTAGTAAAAATTTTGCTGACGATCTGAGTATATGCGATCGCAGTTTGTACTTTGTTGAAAGACGTTTTATGTATATTTTATAGTATAAGCATTACTACAAAATTATTTACCAAGTAACCTGTATATTTATCTATTTAATATAGCTTATGAAAGATGTACTGAGATTTAGCAAAATATTTTATCCTTAGCTGCTTTAATCTTTGTAAATTTAGTCTGGTTTGGTAAGAGAATTGCGATCGAAGAAGATATGTTAGTTCGAGAATTTGGCGATGATTACCAAAGATATCGACAACAAACCAAAAGATTAATTCCTCTGGTGTATTGAGTTATTCTTTTAGTATAGAAAGCTTTGCTAACGCTGCGATAGTTTATGATTGCTACTTCACCTACCAAACTAATAACGGATACTTGGGTAACTGCTACCTGGGATGAATATCTGCAAAATATCGAACATCCCGACTGCAAGAAAACAAAAGGCTATTATTACGATGGCAAATATAGAATTGAAATGACTCCAATTGGTAATGACCATTCAAAAGATCATTGTAGTATTCAGACGGCAACTAGCCTATTTGCTATTTCAAAGCAGATAGCTATAGATATTCGCGACAACTGTAGCTATCGTAAAACTGGCTTTAAAGAGTTTCAACC
Organism: Myxosarcina sp. GI1; assembly: GCF_000756305.1. NCBI lineage: Bacteria > Bacillati > Cyanobacteriota > Cyanophyceae > Pleurocapsales > Pleurocapsaceae > Myxosarcina > Myxosarcina sp. GI1. The sequence goes on along the minus strand of NZ_JRFE01000026.1, from coordinate 137,805 downwards.
AGATTTATCCTGTTATGTAGGAGATAATGCCGATGCTATTCCTTGGGGAACGGGAGTAATTAATTTAGATGAATATCCCACACCAGATTTGGTAATTGAGATTGCCAACACTTCTCTATCGGACGATCTGGGAGCAAAAAGATTACTATACGAAGAGTTAGAAATAGCCGAATATTGGATTGTTGACGTACACAATGCCCTAGTGATGGCTTTTAAGATCGAAAATAGAGGAAGTAGAAGAGTTACCGAATCAACAATCCTACCAGGACTAGAAATTAATGTATTAACTGAGGCTTTAGTGCGATCGCGACAAAGTAATCATACACAAGTTGGTACTTGGTTATTACAGCAATTTCAACAATAAAATAAATCTGGGTTTATTGACAAGTTAGTGAGAAGTAGTAGTAACTTTATCTTATGCGGCGAAAAATTCGATTCTGGTAAGTTAACATGAGCAAAAAAAACAATCTGAGAATTGTTTCACTTCTTCCTAGTGCTACAGAGATCGTTGCTTGTTTGGGTATTAGCGAGGCATTGGTAGGACGCTCTCATGAATGCGATTATCCTCCAGATGTTAGAGATTTACCCGTATGTACCGAAGCTAGATTAAATACGGATAAACGAAGCGGTCAAATAGATGCCGATGTACAAACTTTGCTACAAAATGCACTAAGCATCTACAAAATTAAAACTGAAGTTTTGGGGCAACTCAAACCAACTCATATTATTACTCAAGACCAATGCGATGTATGCGCGGTTAATTTAGCAGATGTAGAACGAGCTATAGCCGAACTTACTAATTCTAATTTTAAGCCTCAGATTATTTCTCTCCAGCCAAATTTACTAGCAGAAGTTTGGCAAGATATCGAAAGAGTGGCTCAAGCTTTAAAAATTGACGCTTTTCCCGTTATCTTTGAACTGCAATCTCGTATGGAAGCGATCGCCAAAAAAAACAAACAGCGGGCGACTGAAATACCGACTGTAGTAGCCTTAGAATGGGTCGAGCCATTAATGACAGCAGGTAACTGGATTCCCGAACTAATTGAAGTTGCTGGAGGAAAATCGCTACTCAGTGTAAAAGGTGAAAATTCTCCTTACCTCTTTTGGGAAAGTTTGCTCGATCTAGATCCAGAAGTAATTATTATTATGCCTTGTGGTTTCGATCTAGAACGTACCGAACGAGAATCACGAGTTTTGACTAAACGTCCTGGCTGGAAGAGTTTAAAGGCAGTAAAAAATAACAGAGTTTATTTAGTAGATGGTAACTCCTACTTTAATCGACCAGGACCTAGATTAGTCGATTCGACAGAAATACTAGCAGAAATACTCCATCCTGAAATATTTACTTTTGGTCATAAAAACCAAAGCTGGAAGCCTATGGTTTAAATCGAAGTTTATTTAGATTAGAGAATAAGAAATAGGGAACGGGGAAAGGGGAACAGTTTAATGTGTAAGTAATTATTCTTAGATACCTACTTGCTACTCGCTACTCGCTACTCAATTAAACACCATGACATTTTTTATATTTTTTGCCACTACCACACCAACAGGGTTCATTGCGCTTGGGAATTATTGGCGGTAGAAAAACGCCATCTACATAAAACCAGCGATCGCTTTCTTTAACAAACCGAGAGCGTTCGTGTAGCTGTTGTGGTTCGCTGACTCGATAAACTGCCACAAATTCGACGAAACCAAGCTCGTCTTTTGACTGTCCTTTGTTAGTAGCGATGACTTTTAGTCCTAGCCAATCGGTATTGTGAATACTTTTAGCCAGTTGTAGGCGATCGTCAAATTTACGCTTGTCGGGATGAAGCGTAGCAATTAAATAATCTATCTTACCCTGACAAAAAGCCGTATAGCGCGATCGCATCAATTTTTCTGCCGTTAGTGCAGTTGCTTTGCCCGATAGATACACTAGGCAACAGTCTCGATATGGTTGGTTACTCCCACAGGGACAGTCTAGCTGTGACATTGATAACTATGAAAAACGATCGTTAGTTTTTACTCTACAGATTTATAGGTTACAATACATATCGCCGAACCCTACAAATTAAGAGCAGCATGGGTAACACTTTCGGACAATTATTTCGCATTACTACATTTGGTGAGTCTCATGGAGGTGGAGTCGGAGTAGTTATCGATGGCTGTCCCCCGCAGTTGGAAATTAGCGAGGCGGAAATTCAGCAGGATCTCGATCGCAGACGACCGGGACAGAGTAAAATTACCACACCACGTAAGGAAACAGATACTTGTGAGATTGTTTCTGGAGTGTTTGAAGGTAAAACTACAGGAACGCCAATCGCAATTATCGTGCGAAATAAAGATGCTCGTTCTCAAGACTACAACGAGATGGCGGTAAAATATCGTCCTTCCCACGCCGATGCTACCTATGATGCTAAATATGGAATTCGTAACTGGAAAGGCGGCGGACGTTCTTCAGCCAGGGAGACAATTGGGAGAGTTGCCGCAGGTGCGATCGCCAAAAAAATTCTGCGACAGGTAGGAGGCACAGAAATTGTTGCTTATGTCAAGCGAATTAAAGATTTAGAAGCAGTAGTAGACTCCAACACGGTCACTTTAGAACAAGTAGAAAGTAATATCGTGCGCTCTCCCGATAGCGAGTTTGCGGAACGCGCGATCGATCTGATCGATCGCACGCGCCGAGACAAAGATTCTCTTGGTGGAGTTGTAGAGTGTGTGGTTCGCAACGTTCCCAGAGGTTTGGGCGATCCCGTATTCGATAAATTGGAGGCAGATTTAGCCAAAAGCGTCATGTCTCTACCAGCAACAAAAGGATTTGAGATTGGTTCTGGTTTTGCAGGAACTACTATGACGGGAAGCGAACACAATGATGAGTTTTATATTGACGAACGGGGTGAAACGCGTACCGTTTCCAATCGCTCGGGAGGAGTCCAGGGAGGCATTTCCAATGGCGAAAACATTATTATTCGGGTTGCTTTTAAACCTACAGCTACCATTGGTAAAGAGCAGCAAACTGTAACCAAAGGTGGAGAGGCGACGGTATTGGCAGCTAAAGGCAGACACGATCCTTGTGTTTTGCCCAGAGCAGTACCGATGGTAGAAGCAATGGTAGCTTTGGTACTTTGCGATCGCCTTTTAGCACAGCAAGCACAATGCAAATTGTTATAAAGTGTTGTTGTAATTAATATCGTAATACGATATTATTTTCTAATTGAAAGATGATAGTTTTGAGGATCGCTCAAGGCAGCTTTTTGTAATTCGGCTTTAGTTTTTTTAGTTAGATCGGGCATTTCTTGCCAGCAGTGGCGACAAAACCAGTAGCTGCGATCGCGCTCTAAACATCGCAGCATCGAGTTAGAACAACAGGGACAAATTTTATTAGTGGTCACGACTATTTAAACCTCTGTTAAAAAAGTATATTAAATTGTTAGCTTTACAGTTTAAATATAATTACAAATTTTCAAACTTTAAAGATTTGAGGAAGCTACCCCCTATATTCTTTAGAATTCTTTAGATAAAGTAAGAAAATTAAACTTACAGTTTTTTTAGGTAGCATTAGATACCAAATCAAATAATATTAATTGATGTTTATCAATTAGAGTTAACTACTAGAACCCGCTGGTAGCAATAACATAACGACACCACTGGCGTAGAGCAAAAGAATTAGCAAGCTTTCAAAACCGATATTGCCAATACCGTGTTTTTCGCGGCGCAATAAACCAAGCAAGAGTACTCCCGTCATTAAAATAGTCAGAGACATCACAAAAACTTGTCGATTGGCGATCGCGCCATAAATAGAACCCTGACGATATGCCACGTCAGAAAAAGCCAGCAGCATTAAATCGAAACAGTTACCGCCGATAACACCGCCAACTCCTAAAGATAATGCCCCCTGACGTACTGCTGCTATAGTAGTGACCAATTCTGGTAAAGAAGTAGTTATGGCGGTAAATAGACCCCCGACAACGGATTCAGAAATTCCCGTTAGAGAGGCTAGTGAAACACCAGCACGAGCAATAATAAAGCCAGCCACCGCTACAATGATGGCGTAACAGACAAACTTTAACCATAGTTTAGTCAGACTGCTATTTTTGGCTGTCTCATCGGGTTCATCGATATTAGTTTCTTTAGTTTGTCTTGGCGACCACATTCTTGTCTCTTGCGAACGAGATACCAAACGCAAACCCATGACATATGCAGTAATTAAAATGATAGTCGCAGGATGAATTCCCCAAAGATCTACTTGGGGACTGGACATAGCCAACATGGGAATTGCCAGCAGAGTCATCAATAATGTTCCCTGTACCAAATTAGCAATTGAAGCAGCAGCATGTTCTAAATTAGCCTTGGCATAAAAGATATCGGCGATCGCCAGAAAGGCAGTCTGCGCGGCAATACCCCCAACAGCGTTACTGATAGCTAGTTCTGCATGACCGTCGGCAGCAGCTGTTACCGAAGTAACAATACCTGAAAGAGAGGTGCTGCCGCCCAAAAATACCGCTCCCATAACCGCTTCACCCCAACCCGTGCGATCTGCCAGGCGATCGCATACACGGGACATTCTCACGCCAACTACAGCGATAACGAAAGCCGCAACTATAAATAAACCAATACTAATTGGTAACGATTCAATCACTGTTTTATCCGTTTCCCTCTAAAGCTTAATTTGATTCTGTAAGACACAAGAATTAGTTCGACGGTTGTAGACTACTCCTGAATATAAAGATGCAGTAATTTAACTTAACCAACCATACAGCATATATTCCAGTGTAAGTTTCAAACATCTGGCGCGAGAGAGTTATCGATCTATTAATCTATTGCAGAATTGTTCGCTATTTGTTTTACAATCTTCTTCGATAGTGTATTGTTTAGTTTTGAGCTTGAGTTTAACGCCCGAAGTTAAGGAGAAATTATGAACGAAAGACCAGTGATTCTTGGTATTGTTGGTGATAGTGCTGCTGGTAAAACCACTCTAACCAAGGGTATTGCTCAAGTATTGGGAGCAGAGAATGTAACTATTATCTGTACTGACGATTATCATCGCTACGATCGCGCCCAACGGGCTGAAAAAGGTATATCGGCACTACATCCAGACTGTAACTACCTTGATATTATCGAACAGCATCTGGCTTTATTAAGAGCGGGACAGGCAATACTCAAACCAATTTACAATCACTCAACGGGTAAGTTCGATCCGCCAGAATACATCGAACCCAGACAATATGTCATCGTCGAAGGACTTTTAGGATATACAACTCCCGAAATGCGCGATAGCTACGATGTCAAAGTCTATCTAGCACCACCAGAATCTTTAAGGGCAACTTGGAAAACCAAGCGGGATACACGCAAACGAGGTTACAGCGAAGAACAGGTTTTAGAACAGTTACGCAAACGCGAACCAGATTCAGAAGCTTTTATTCGTCCGCAAAGACGTTGGGCAGATGCAGTAGTTATTTTTTATCCTCCCGATACAGACTTAGATGAAAGTAATTTATTACTCAACGCTAACTTAATCTTGCGCCCTACTATACCTCATCCCGATTTAACTACAATTTTAAGCTCGGAAGGTAATCATTTAGGCTCGGCAATTCGTTTGGAGTTGGATCGGGATATGGGCAAACCAGTTGATGTTTTAAAAATTGACGGACACGCTACTCTAGAGCAGGTAAGAGAATTAGAAAAACTCCTTTGCAAAGAAGTGCCTTATTTAGGTCAGTTTTGTAGCTTGGAAGGTAATCAAGAGCTTGGCAAACTTACGGGAACCACAGGAGAAACCTTGCAGAGTTATCCTTTGGCTTTAACTCAGTTATTAATCACCTATCATATGCTTAAAGCATCTAGCAGCTAATAGTTAAAAAGGTTTTGGGAAAGTAGAAAGTAATTTTAGGCTTTAGGGAACAGGGAAAAAAAGGAGACTTGAGGAGTTGGGGGATCTCTCTACAAGAGAAAACCTTCTCCGCCTTTTCTTAATTGCTACTTGCTACTCTCGCGAAGCGGTACTAGCATTACATTTTTTTCCAGCCCATAATTTTGCTACCGTCACGAAAAATTATGGAATTAGCCAAACCTAATTTAGCTAGTGCTTGGGCTAAAAGTTCTGTCTGCTGACGATCGATGGGAAAAAATTGCGGACAGCTTTCAAAATCAATACACAATACAGTAGAACGTCCCCAGGGTTCGCGAAAAATTTTGCTATCTTGAGGAAGACAATCAGCCAAAGAGCGAAATTTAGCCAGAGCGGCTTTTTCAAAACTAGCACTCGTCGAGTTAGGAAGCGAATCCATCAAATATTATCCTTAATTTAGCAGAGACAAAAGCTCCAAGTATGCTTGCACTTATAGGTTAGCATTTACTATTTAGCCAGTGGTATTCTTAGCATTTATTTAAGAAAACTCAGTAAAGCTAATTTGCGGCAAAAAATAAGTGTATTCGACGCTATAAAAACAAACATGAAAAAAATCGCACAACGGGGGCATAAAATAGAACAATATCCTAAAATTTACTGGATAATTGCGATTTTATGGTTATTGGTAATTAGCTCGATCGCCTTTATAGTCAATTTAGGCAGCACCAGTTTGGTAGATGAAACCGAGCCATTATTTGCCGAAGCAGCCCGTCAGATGAACGTTACGGGAAACTGGATCACTCCATATTTTAATGGCGAAACTCGCTTTGATAAACCACCTTTAATCTACTGGTTAATGGCGATCGCCTACAAATTAATCGGAGTCAATGAATGGGCGGTGCGTCTTCCTTCAGCCTTAGCAGCGATCGCGCTTATGTGTTTGGGTTTTTTTACTCTCAAACGTTTTGGTTTTTCTCCTTTTAGCGTCAGCAGAACAGATACCGATAGAATTCAACGACAATTATGGTTTTCAGCAACAATTGGTGCGGCTTTGATGAGTTTAAACGTACAAGCAATTGTCTGGGGGAGAACTGGCGTTTCCGATATGTTGTTGAGTGGCTGTATGGGATGCGGCTTACTGTGCTTTTTCTGGGGATATGTCAGCGAAGACAAGTTAATTGAAGCTAATCAACAATGGCGACTGCCTAATAAATGGTATTTAGCATTTTATATTTTAATTGCTTTAGCCGTACTAACTAAAGGTCCAGTAGGCATTGTGTTACCAGGATTAATAATTTTTTGTTTTTTAATTTATGTCAGACAATTTTGGAGAGTTTTAGGCGAATTAAAGCTGTTTTGGGGAACAATAATTTTTTTAATTATTACTTTACCTTGGTATATACTCGTTTATTTAGAAAACGGTAACGCCTATCTAAATTCATTTTTTGGCTATCATAACTTTCAACGCTTTACCGATGTAGTTAACGGTCACGATGCCCCGTGGTATTTTTACTTTATAATTGTCTTAGCTTTATTCGCTCCCTGGTCGGTATACTTACCTTTAGCTTTAGTTCGGGTTCGTTTTTGGCGATCGCGCTTTTGGTACAAAAAACCCCGACAGGCACAGTTTAGTTTGTTTGCAGCGTGCTGGTTTGTCTGTATTTTTGCTTTTTTTAGTATTTCCGTTACCAAGCTACCCAGCTATACTTTACCTTTAATTCCTGCCGCAGCTATACTGGTTGCTCTAGTTTGGAGTGAAGCTCTAACAAACTATAATTCTAAAATCGATCGCGGCTTACTTATTAGTATCGTTCTTAATTTATTGCTGGCGATTGCCCTTGCTATTGCTTTTTATTTTTGTCCTCAATTTATCGGTAAAGATCCGGTTATTCCCAATTTAGGTGAAAAAGTAGCCAGAGCTAATTTACATTTAAAGGGTGCAACGATTTGGGGTACGATTTCGTTAGCTAGTATTGCTTGTTTGCTATTAAAACATTGGCGTTGGACGATATTCATCAATCTAATTGGTTTTCTAGCTTTTATTAGCTTGGTCTTACAGCCCAGCTATATGTTTGTCGATCGCCTGCGACAGGCACCGATTAAAAATTTAGCGCAGACGGTAATCGAAGTAAAACAACCAACCGAAGAATTATGGATGTTGGGCTTTGAAAAACCCAGTCTCGTTTTTTACTCTCAAAATTTGGCAAAATTCTTTAGAAATGATGAGCAAATAGAAGATTATTATCGCCAGCCTGATGTTACCAAACCGCAAGCTTCTAGCGTTTTAATTGTCTCACGCGATCGCGAACTTAAAGATCTTGATTTGCAACCTCAAGATTATCAGGTATTAGACAACGAAGGTGTATATAAACTAATCCGTATTTCAACTCAAAAAATGTTTGAAAGTTTATAAAGTTTTTTAAAGAGCTTATTACTTTACGGCGATCGCCTATTAATTTTAAGAAACGGTTTGGGTTAAAAACATATTGCTTTATCTTTACTTTATAAAAAAACAATTGTTTATCAGTATTTTTACGTAAACTAAATACAAATACAACATCATCCAATTTTCTAGACTTACAGCTTAGTGCTTTATCTTTGCTTTATAAAACAACAAATTATCGACCGGTATCTTTACACAAACTAAATACAAACATAACACCTTCTCTGTTTAAATACTTAATATAGGCGGCAATATTGAGATGTAAGGATTGCTTGTGGATTGGTATTTTAATGCAAATAAAAATTATTTTAATTTGCTCTTAGCTGGCTGCGTTTTTTAGTAATCTGCTCGATTTTTGAGCTTTATGTAAACTATTTATGTGGTAAGTCAAATGAACTCTAAACAGAATTTTTCAGATGAAGCAAAAACAACTTTTGTAGTCAATACTGCTATTGATAAAAACGATGGTGATTTCAATTCTGGAGAGCTATCTTTAAGGGAAGCGATCGCCTCCGCTAATGAAAAGAAAGGTACAGATACAATTACTTTTAACTCTAGTCTGAGCGGACAGACTTTTAATTTATCTCTTGGTGAATTAAAAATAGAAGATTCGCTAACTATTAATGGTTTGGGTGCAGAAAATATTATTATTGATAGCAATAAAAACAGTCGTGTATTCAATATTGATGACGGTAATTCCGACACAGAGATTGATGTCACTATAGAGGGAATAACTATTACAGGTGGCAGTAGCGATTCTGATGAAGCTGCTGGTGGTATTCTCAACCAAGAAAACTTAACTATTTCTAAAAGCACCATCAGCAAAAATAGTGCCATTAGCGGTGGCGGAATTACCAATCAAGGAACAGCAAAGATTGAAAAGAGCAATATTGTAGATAATTTTAGTCCCTTTGGCGGGAGCGGTATTCTTAATGATGGTGAAATAATTGTTATTAGCAGTAATATCAGCAATAACAGTTCTTTTCGGGGTTCTGGTGTGGGAATTGCCAACAATGGAATTGCCAGAATTGATAACACTAGCATTAACAATAATCGTATTAGTTCATTAGGTTCTGGTGCAGGGATCTCTAACGAAGGTACGCTCTCACTCACTAATAGCACTGTTAGCCGTAATAACGGCGGCTTTGGTAATGGTGGTGTTGAAAACAGAGGCACAATAGAAATTTTTAATAGTACTATTACTGACAACAGCGGCAGTATGGGTACTGGTGGAATTTCCAATCAAGGTTCGGCAACAATTAGCAGCACTATCGTTGCTGGCAATAAAAATAATGAAGATCTAAAAGGAGATGGATTTATCAGTGGTGATAATAATCTAATTGGTAACGGTAACGATATTGCTGGCTTTACTGACAAAATAAATGGGGATATTGTCGGTACTAATGACAATCCCATAGATCCATTATTAGGAGAGTTACAGGATAACGGTGGCGTAACTTCAACCATTGCTTTGCTTGAAGGAAGTCCCGCAATTGATGCTGGTAGTAATCCTAATAACTTAGAAACCGACCAGAGAGGAAAAGGTTTCAATCGCACTGTCGGTAACGGCACAGACATTGGCGCATTTGAAGTGCAAAACATTGATGGCGAAGAAGATTTGGTAGTTTCTACCATAGAAGATGAAAATGATGGCGACTTTAGCGCGGGGGATCTATCTTTACGAGAAGCGATCGCACTTGCCAACAAACGAGAAGGTGCAGACACGATTACCTTTGACTCTAGTTTTAATGGCGGAACGATTACCTTTAATGAAGCTGAAGAACGTATATTATCAATTGACGACTCACTTAAAATTCAGGGTTTAGGTCGAGAAAATTTAACTCTTGATGGTGCTTTTCAGTTTGATATCTCTTTAACCAACATTGATGTCGAACTTAACGATCTGAATATTGTCGGGGGTAGGATTGAAAACTCTGGTAATTTAACTCTTACCGACAGCTCTATTAGAGAAACTATCGAACGTGCTTCGGTAGACAATAGCTCGATTATCAGTCGAGGCGAGACTCTGATTATCAATTCAACCATCAGGGATAACAGTGGCGGTGGTAATGTGGGAGTGCTGATTGAGTCTGGAACCACTACCATCAAAGGCAGTACGATTGCCAACAATGACGCTACCGCTTACGCTCAAGCTGGATTAATTATTCGCGATCGGGCAAGGGTAAATCTTAGTAACAGTACGGTTGCCAATAATCGTGGTAGAACTAATGCAGGTATAGAAAATGGTGGAACTTTAATAATCAATAACAGCACCATAGCGAATAACAGGGGTGGTTTGGGTGCAGGAGGCATCGTAAATTTTGGTACTGCCACTCTAACTAGTAGTCTTTTAGCTGACAATACTGGCGGTTTGACTTTAATTGGAGATGTTTCTGGTTCGAGAGAGTTTATCAGTGGCGGAAATAATCTTATTAGTAATGGTGATGAGGCTGAAAGTTTTGTAGATGGAGTTAATAGCGATCTAGTTGGTAGTAATGGAGACGATTTCGAGAATCCACAAATGGAGTTGTTAATAGATGCGCGACTCGGAGAATTACAAGATAACGGCGGTACGACTCCAACTATAGCTCTTTTAGAAGGAAGTCCTGCAATTGATGCTGGTATTAATCCCAGTAACCTGGAAACCGACCAAAGAGGAGAAGGTTTTAGCCGCACTGTTGGCAACGGCACGGATGTCGGCGCGTTTGAAGTGCAAGCTGTTGATGGTAATGAAGGTAAGAATCTTATTGGTAGCTCGAAAGCCGATACTTTAATTGGGGGTGTAGGCGACGATTTTCTTAAAGGATTGGCAGGTAATGATTCTCTCGTTGGTAATGCTGGTAAGGATGCCATCAAAGGCGACAAGGGTAAAGATACTCTTAGTGGCGGTACAGGTAATGATACTCTCCAGGGAGGCAACGGCAAAGATCTTCTCTATGGTGGCGACGGTACAGATATACTTTTGGGCAATAACGGTAAAGACACTCTTAAAGGTAGTTCTGGTGACGACACTCTTATAGGTGGTAACGGCAGAGATAATTTATATGGAGGCAATGGTGACGATCTTCTAATCGCAGGTAGAGGCAAAGATACCCTCTATGGTGGAAAAGGTATTGATTCGCTTGTGGGGGGAGATGGTGCCGATGTCTTTGTTCTCGAAGTAAATGGAAAAGATACCATTGAGGATTTTCGCGATCGCACAGATTTCTTTGGCTTAAGCGACAAATTGAGCTTTGGCAGCTTAAATATCGTTAACAATGATGCTGGTACGGCAGCTTTAATTCAAGATGGCAGTAACAATTTGACTCTTTCCGTAATTAAAGGTATTGATGCCACAAATATTAGCGAAGATGATTTTGTAAATATCTAAAGTTAGCTTTCAAGGGCGTTGGAAACAAACGCCCTAAAAATAATTAACTTGCCCAGCGATCGCGCCATTTAACCGTGCCAGATTCGGCAATTACCCAGCGACGAGCAACATTGTTTTCTCGTAAAGGCGATTGTCCTTCGCGCCACATGGCATATTTATAGCTAATTAGTTTGCCCGCACTTTCGTTAAAGGGAATTTCGCCAAACCAAGTATTACTGTTTACATATTCTAAAGGATAAGCATCGGCAATATTCCAGTTACCCAATTCAGGACAGTTACCGATAACAACGATAGTTTCTCCAGGCAGAGTATCTACACCGTTTAACTGTACCCTAACTACAGTTTGACCTCTAACACGTTCTCCGACATGACTGATAACAAGCGCTTCTTTACTACCTAATTCGAGATTGTATAGCATTCCCTCTTTCACTTCCAATTTTCGATGGGTCAAAATGCAGGTATGTTCGCCATCGGGAAAGTTGGTTTGCACCTTGTCTATAGTTGCTGCTTCTCCGCGATTAAGCGCGACAAAAATCCGCGAATCGCGATAGCGGCGAGTATAACAGTAAAGATCGGGTGTGAGATATTTTTGCCACTGACTGCCCAAAGATACCGCAGGATTGAGACGACGTAACCCAGAAAGAAAGCGTATTTCGCGATATAAAGGCGTTTCTGTATCCCAATTTTCCATCATCGGACGGTTGTAAGGATCGTTATTGCCATAGGGATTATTATCGCCGTTAGTATCGTTATGTAAATATTGTTCCGTACCGTAAAAAATACAGGGAATACCACGTGAGGTCATCAATAATATCATTGCCAACCGCAAACATTCGGGATCGGGATTGAGGGTTTGAAAGCGGTGCATATCGTGGTTATCGATAAAGGTAATTAACTCCGTCGCACCATCGTAACGAAAGTCTAAATCTAAAACCTCTTGAACTAGATGAAATCCCCCTGCTTCCCAAGAGCCTACTGCCTGACGAATAGCTATACACAAACCAAAATCGAGAATGGTCATTCCTGAATTGTTGGCAAATTCTACCGAGCGATCGTCATGAGGACTGCTGTAAATCCACTCGCCAAAGATAAATACATCGGGTTTGTGAGCTATTATATCGGCGTTAAACTCTTGCCAGAACCAAATAGGCATATGCTTGACCGTATCAACGCGCAACACATCTACACCACGATCTAGCCACTGTTTGATGGCACCTTTAATATAGTTGCGATATTCGGTATTGTTTTCGTTAAAGGTGGCTAGTCCCGATAGTTCGCGGTTTTGTACCTGCCATTCGTCTTCCCAATCAGTTACTGCGCCGTAATGATGATACCAATGGTTTTTATCGTTATTAAAATCGGCAATTTTGACTCCATCGTCATATAGTTCGCCTTTTTTACCGTCAACTTCAGGATTGCTATGGTTACAAACAACATCCAGAATCATCTTCATCTGTCGCTTGTGTAGTTCTGCTATCAGGCGATCGAAAGCGGTATTTTTTTCGTCTTGGGTGGCATTAAGAGAGGGATTATCATCTTTGCCAATAAAGCGGGGATTAATGCGTTTAAAGTCTTTTGTCCAATAGCCATGAATAGCAGCACTTTCTACAAACAGTCCTTCTACCTGCTCGAATAGTGGATTGAGCCAAACGGCAGTAACTCCCAAATTTTTTAAATAATCTAACTTATCGATAATTCCCTGTAAATCACCACCCCAATATTTACCCCATTCCTGACATTCAGGATCGTATAGTTCGGGGTTGGGACCTGGATTGTTATTGGGATCGCCATCGTTGAAGCGATCGACTACGATAAAATAAATAGTTTCTTGACGAAATTCAATATCTCTAGTGTATAAAAAGTCCAGATCGAGATCTTCTGTTTTTTGTTCTGACAAGTTCTGAATCTTGTCTTGAGCTTGGCTAGTACTTACAGGAGATTGAGGAGCGGCTGATTTACCTGAAGGATTAGAAACCATTACGATTACCTTAAGTATTTTTACGCAAACAAATAAAAGTTGGTTTTTATTATCCTACAATTTTTAGAATAGAGTACATTTGCTGTAGGATAAACATCTGTATATAAATATCTAAAAAAGTGCGATCGCCTTTGGCGGTACGCAGAGCGCAATCGCGCCTTCAAACCCGCAAATGAATAACTATTTTGCTACTGTAGCTCGCGGCTTAGAGGCGATCGCCGCTAAAGAATTAACCAGTTTGGGTGCTAAAAATGTCCGTCCCGATTTTACGGGAGTGCATTTTCAAGGAGACAAAGCTTTACTCTATCGCGTTAACCTCTGTGCCAGAACTTTATTTCGCCTTCTCGTGCCTATAGCCGAGGTTAAAAGTTACAATGCCCAACAGCTTTACCGTCAGGTTTATAATCTCAATTGGGCAGAATACTTGCAGCCTAACATGACTATAGCAGTAAACTGCACTGGTCAAAACCAACATCTCAATCACACTCACTTTACCGCTCTAAAAATTAAAGATGCGATCGTCGATCGCCAGCGCAAAACTAAGGGAAAACGTTCTAGCATAGATATAGAAAATCCCGATGTTTTAATTAACGCACATATAAATGGCGATCGCTGTATTCTTAGTTTAGATAGTTCTGGTTCGAGTTTGCATCGTCGGGGTTATCATTCGGCAATGGGTAACGCACCTCTAAAAGAAACCCTCGCCTCCGCATTATTAGATATGGCTGAATGGACACCCAATATACCGTTTTTAGATCCTTTATGTGGTTCGGGAACTTTACCTATAGAAGCCACCTTAAAAGCACTAAATATTGCTCCAGGTTTAGAGCGTAAATTTGGCTTTCAAACTTGGTTAGATTTCGATGAAAGCTTGTGGAAAAAAGTTGTTGATGAAGCCAAAGAAAAACAATTATCTACTATTGATGTTCCGATAGTTGGCAGCGATAAAAATAAGAACGTTATCGAACAGGCAATAATTAATGCTAAAGAATGTGGTGTAGAAAATATAATAACTTTAAAACAACAAGAATTATCAAATATACAACCACCAGCAGAGAAAGGAATAATTATTTGCAATCCTCCCTACGGTAAGCGCATTGGTAAAGAATCTGAATTAGGCGAACTCTATCAGCTTTTAGGAGATACTTTTAAGCAAAAATTTACAGGTTGGACGGCGTATATATTAACGGGAAGTAGGCAGCTAACTAAAAAAGTGGGTTTGCGAACTTCTAGCCGTACGCAAGTTTATAATGGTGCTATTCCCTGTACGTTATTAAAATACGAACTGTATTAATGTAAAATTTATTAGATTTGTTGCTGATTTAGGAAGATAAAAAGAAAATCGGAACTTAGAGAAAAACTATGGTTCGTGTAGCAGCTAATTATCAAAATAGAGTATGGAATGCACTCCCAATAGACAAAAATTAAAAATAAATTTTACTATTATTAATGTACCTACTATTTTTGAAGGCTCGAAAGATCAGGCAAATGTTGAAGGCAAACTAAAGATTTATATTGATAAAAAACTTTTTTTTGATGAAGAGAATATTTTGCTACTTGAGTTGGCAATTAGTTTGAACGATTGGGTGAAAAAAAATAAAGCAAAACGAAGTTACTAATTTTTATTATGAATCAATGGACTATGAAGATGAACCAATATTAGCATTTGTTAATGAACAGGAAGATATTTGGAGGTTACGCTCTGTATGGGAAGTGTTTCCAAGTAATAACGAAATAAAATTAACTGTGCTTACTGAAATAGCACAACATTATATAAATAAATTAAAATGCGAACTAAAGAAAAATTTTAATTTAGATATTTCTAGTCTATTTTTAAATAAGTAAAAAATAATAACTTTTCTTGGAAGGTTTTTTAAAGTTATCGTATCGGATACTGAGATCTGCATGACGGTCGCTTGATGGAAAGTTTTATAAACTTATGCTCGCTAGCAATCTGTTTTTTTCGTAAATCAATGATATTAATTAGAACTCAAATTTTACTAACCCATTTCTCTACAATAAATTCTCTTTCTGGTAATAACCGAACGTAGTAGAGTTCGTCAAAGCCTTCTGCATAGATTGGTATTATTAATCGTGCGTATGTTCCTCTAATCCCTTTTTCGGGAATTTGTTGTTTTGGTGGACGGTTACGATCGCGCCGAATTGAATCGGCAATCTTAGACTCAAAATAATATCCAATAATTTTAAAACCGCGCTCTTTTGCTGGCTCAATGTAGCGTTTGCGTTCTTCTGGAGTGGGATTGGTATTGTCTACCACAAATGGTTGAGCAATCTCAAGGCAAGTTTCTAGAAGCCTTTTTTCTCGGTGTCTGGTTTTGAGCATATCTAGATTGATACGAACATGTGTCTGAAAAAAGCGTTGACTGTAGAAGGTTGATTTACCGCTGGCTTGGATACCTATAAAAACGATCGCTTGCACTGCTAATCTACTTTAACTGCTCCTTAATTAAAAATATCAGACACAGTTGAAGAAACAGAGCGCGATCTCAACTTTAAAAAAGTCATTCTGAAGACACAAGAAAAAATAAATTGAATATTTTAAACTGGCGATCGTTGTCTAACGCGATCGAATGCTATGTCTGTCGATACAGAAAATTTAATTATTAAAGGAATCACCGAGCCTGTCATTTTAGATTATTTTACTACTATTAACAAAAGTAGATTTGATGAAACAGCATCCTTATTTGCTGAAGATGGTATTTTACACGCACCATTTACTGCCCCTGTTGTAGGTAGAGAAAAAATTGCTGCTTATTTAGAAGCAGAAGCTACGGGTATGAAATTGATCCCCAATCGGGGAATTAGTGAAACAGACGAAACAAATGTAAACTCATCTTTGTTTACTGTTATGGGTAAAGTACAAACGGCTTTATTTAGTGTTAACGTTCGTTGGCAGTTAGTATTAAATAGCAACGGCAGTTTAGATAACGTAAAAATAAAACTATTGGCTTCTCCTCAAGAACTTTTAACAATGCGACAATAGACAAGGCAAACACACCTTAAAAATTACCGATAAAAATCGAACGCACCAAGAGTTATTTATTAATTGTCATTATTGTCTGCTCCGAAACCTAGTTTACTCAATGCCTTGGGGAGTTAAGAATTTTCTGTTGGTGACAACAGACAAATTGGATATTTTATAAGAAGACGATTGCGCTACCGCGCACTGACGATGTGAACGGTAGCCAAAGATAAAAAACCATTAAAGTTAATTTTTCGGCGTTCGATGGGAACGTCAAGACGGCGATATTTACGATATTTACGTTGAAGCCCTCGCAAAACATCTCTCTTGTTGAAACAGAGGAACAGATATTTTGATTAGTCTACTTTTTTAGCAGTGGGAAGAAAAAATTCCTAATCGTTGCCTAGCTTTAAACAAAAGTAAAAGCAGAATCTTCGATACTCAAGTTAGAGTTAACATCTTCTATAACTGCAATAGTTTCTCCCGTGCTATCAATACCCGAATCGTATATTAGTTTGGCATTAATAGTTCCTGCCGTAGAAGTAAAGAAGTCGAGGCTATAATTGTCTGTCGTTCCTTGAAGTTGAATCGTATCTTGTTCTAAATTGAAATTAGTAATTAGTGCAAAATCTTCTTCCCCAGAGGTAAAATTATCGCCATCATCGTAGAAGACATCGTTGGTATTTGCTAGTACAAAGGTATCGCTTCCGCTGCCACCAGTTAGGGTATCTAATTCGCCAACGCTAGCACTATTTAGATTAACTCCGATTAACAAATTATTATTGCTATTACCACTGAGACTATCATTACCGTTACCGCCAATAAGGGTGTCGTCTCCAGTTCCTCCATTTAGAGTATCATCGCCATCATTACCAACAACTTTATCGGCACCACTATTACCAAAAATTAAATCCTCACCAAAGTTACCCCTAAGAGAGTCATTGCCCGAACCGCCATAAATCACATCATTACCAGCTTCACCTAAAACCAGGTCGTTTCCACCGTTTCCTGCTAGAGAATCATTACCGATATCGCCAAAAAGGCGATCGCCTGCCGCACCACCAGTAATACTGTCGTTACCAGCCTCTCCGAAAAGACGGTCGGATTCACTATTACCATTGAGCGTATCGTTGCCATTACCACCAAAAATATCGTCTTCGCCGCTATTGCCGCTTAGACTATCATTACCATCATTACCAGAGATGTTGTCATCGCTTGCTTCGCCGCTAACAGTATCACTGCCATCTC
Organism: Myxosarcina sp. GI1; assembly: GCF_000756305.1. Classification (NCBI taxonomy): domain Bacteria; kingdom Bacillati; phylum Cyanobacteriota; class Cyanophyceae; order Pleurocapsales; family Pleurocapsaceae; genus Myxosarcina; species Myxosarcina sp. GI1. The sequence continues at coordinate 119,956 of NZ_JRFE01000026.1, read as the reverse complement.
CTCCAGTAATTAAGTCTTTTCCATCACCACCCAAAATTTCATCTCTGCCATCACGACCCTGGATAATGTCATTACCTCCCAAACCAGAAAGAAAGTCATCTCCATCACCACCAGTTAAAACATCATCATTGTCAGTGCCAATAAATTCTAAAGGAGCAATACCAAAGATGACATAGCTTTCTCCTTCGTTGTTATAACTATAATTATTGCCTCCACCAGCATAAGGTGCGCCGATAATCAGGTCGTCAATACCATCACCGTTCACATCACCAGCGGTACTAACCGAACTACCTAAATTGTCATTGTTATCAATGCCTGTAAAGATAAAACCATCAAAGTTATCAGGATTGGCTAAATCTAGATTGGCATCAAAATCACTGCTACTACCAAAAATGACATAGCTTTCTCCTTCGTTACTGTAATTGCCGCTTTCGTCGGCAGAAGGTGCGCCAATAATCAGGTCGTCAATGCCATCGCCATTGATGTCTCCCGCTGTGCCGACCGAACTACCTAAGTTGTCGCCATTGTTAATGCTTGTAATGACAAAACCATTGCTACCATCTAGTTGCGAGGGTTCCAAACTAGCATCAAATCCATCGCTACTGCCAAAAATGACATAGCTTTCGCCTCCAGTACCAGCATAAGGTGCGCCGATAATCAGGTCGTTGATGCCATCGCCGTTGACATCTCCCGCACTGCTGACCGAACTCCCTAAATTATCATAGCTATCGCTCCCTCCAATAACAAAACCATTGTTACCGTCTAGTTCTGAAAGCAACAAAGTACCAGAAGTTGCTATCTCAGAACCGCCAAACACTATATAGCTTTCACCTTCGTTACTGTAACTACCACTCTCACCGGCATTAGGTGCGGCGATAATCAGGTCGTCGATGCCATCGCCATTTACGTCTCCCGCGCTGCTGACCGAACGTCCAGAATTATCGTAATTATCGATACCAGGAATGACAAAACCATTATTTCCATCTAATGTTTCAGGGTCTAAATTAGCGTTAAAGCCATTACTACTACCAAAAACAACATAGCTTGCGCCTTCGTTATCGTAATTGCCGTTTTCATCGGCAGAAGGTGCGCCGATAATCAGGTCATCGATGCCATCGCCGTTTACATCTCCCGCACTGCTGACCGAACGACCTAATTCGTCACCATTGTTAATGCCTGGGATGACAAAACCGTTGCTACCATCTAGTTGCGAAGGTTCTAAACTAGCATCAAATCCATCACTACTGCCAAAAACGACATAGCTTTCGCCTCCAGTACCAGCATAAGGTGCGCCAATAACTATATCGTCGATATCATCGCCGTTTACATCTCCCGCACTACTGACCGAACGCCCCAAATTATCGTTATTGTCGATACCTGTAATGACAAAACCATCGTTACCATTAAGTTGCGAAAGTTCTAAATTGGGATCGAAGCTACTGCTACTGCCAAAAACGACATAACTTTCACCTTCGTTACTGTAGTTACCGCTCTTATCGGCAGAAGGCGCACCAATAACTAAATCGTTGATGCCATCGCCGTTTACATCTCCCGCAGTGCTGACCGAACGTCCAGAATTTCCGCCATTGTCTGCACCTACAATTACAAATCCTTGCGTGCCATCTAATTCAGACAAATCTATTGTAGAAAAAGCCATAATTGTTCTCCGTTCTCTAGTTTGTTGGTTGAATAAATTGCAAGATTACAACTTGTTGTATCTATATAACTATTGAACAGTAGTTGATGAACGCTTAATTTAACTTGTAATTAATTCTTTACAAACATCTTGCTCTAATCAAAGCTGACAAGATAACAGCAATAAATAGACTGGATTCTAATCATGTAACTTTTTATACAAGCCTTATCTTTTTGAAGGATTGAGAAGTTTTTTGAAATTGAATTAGCTTTTATCAGTCGAGCCGCATTACTCTGACTACTTCGTCTGGGGCAATAGATTTTTGTCCTACTGGAATTACTGCTAGAGCATTGGTTTGAGCTAGATTGATTAAATTACCAGAACTATGACTTCCTCCAGCCAAGCTAAACTCATATTCTTCATCGATCGCCAAGAGTTTACCCCAGAGATAGGTTTCTCTCGTGCCCCCCGAACTCAATCGATCGCGACAACGAGCTTTAATAAAAGTCGGTCGATAATTTTCTGTGAGTCCAGATAACTTAAGGAGAGCGGGACGAACGAAACGCCAACAGCTAACCAGTGCCGAGACGGGATTTCCTGGAATGCCAAAATACAGGCAAGAATTAGGAAATTTGGCTACTGTAAGTGGTTTTCCTGGTTTGACAGCAACGCTACGAATATGAAGTTCGCCTCCTAGTTCGGCTAAAATGCGATCGACATAATCGTAATCTCCTACCGAAACCCCACCCGTTGACAGAACCATGTCCGCAGACTCAATTGCTTCGGCGATCGCCTGTTTTAACGCTGCGGGGCGATCGGGAACTATGCCTAAAGAAACAGGGATACCACCGTTAGACTCCACAAAGCTAGCTAAAGCATACTGATTGGAATCAACTATCTGTCCTGGTTTTAAAGGGCGATCGGGAGTAATTAATTCGTCTCCCGTAGATAAAATAGCCACGCGAGGACGACGGTAAACTGATAAATCGGTACATTGAGCGGTAGCTAAAACTGCAATATCTGCCGCACCAATAGTCACTCCAGGCTCTAACATTGGCGTTCCCGCTCGATAGAAAGCTCCCTGGTGTCTGACAAATTCTTGAGGTTGAGGGGCATTTAAAATTTCGACGCGATTGTTTCTACGTATAGTATTTTCTTGAATGACAATCGTATCGGCACCAGGAGGTAACATAGCTCCTGTGAAAATGCGAGCAGTTTGTCCCGCTTTGATTTCTACAGTAGGTTCTCTACCAGCAGAAATTTCTGCAACTACTTCTAAAGTTACCGTTTGCTGTGGACTACAATCTTTGACATCGGCATAGCGCACTGCATAACCATCCATCGCTGAATTATCCCAATAGGGAAAATCTAGCTTGCCAACTATTGGTGCTGCCAAAATGCGTCCCGTCGCTTCTGATAGGGGAATTGTTTTAATATCTTGCTCCGCATCAAAAGGCGTAGCTAAATTAAGAATAATAGTTTCTGCTTCTGCAACTGATAACATGAGGTGAATTTAGAGCAATGAGCAATTTCGGGCGGTCAGCATTCGGAGGAAACCTTAGAATTACGCCCTCACAATGAGCAATTAACAGTCATCAATGTTCAATGTTTAATGTTCATTGTTTATTGAAAAATTGTCAATTGCCAAATTCGGTCTTATCAAACGCGATAACCTTATATGATAATAGCTATAGAAATGGAAACAAAGAGACAAGCTAGATTTATGTCGGATTTACGGAATCATTTGTTATCTGCAAGCCATACATAAATAAACAGCCCGACCTCATCCATTACTACAGCTAAAACAAGACTTATGAGCAAGAAAGCAGAATTATTAGAAGCAATAGCTGGAAAAAATCGTGGGTTGTTAGCTAATGAAGTTGACAACGTTCGCGTCCTCTCAGCAATTCAGCAGCTAGAAGATTGTAACCCCAATCCCCAGCCGCTTAAAACCAAAGAGCTATTAGAAGGCGATTGGCGATTGCTATATACCACCAGTAAGGGAATACTGGGTTTAGACCGCTTTCCCTTGTTGAAGTTAGGGCAAATTTATCAATGTATACGCACCTCAGAAGGCAAGGTTTATAATATTGCTGAAGTTGTAGGTTTGCCTTTTTTAGAGGGTTTGGTCAGTGTTGCCGCTACCTTTGAACCAGTAAACAATCGCCGAGTCAGCGTTATGTTCGAGCGATCGATAATTTGTTTGCAGCGTTTTTTTGCCTACAGTTCGCCAAGTAAGTTTATTCAGCAAATAGAATCGGGTAAAAAGTTTCTTCCTCTTGATTTTAGTCTCAACCGTCGCGAACAAAGTGGATGGCTAGATACAACTTACTTAGACGAAGATATGCGTATAGGTAGAGGTAATGAAGGTAGTGTATTTGTTCTCTGTAAAAATTGAGCTACTAAATTTTAGGCTGGCAAAATTAGGCTATTTTTAACTATTTTAGCGACCTCGAAGTGCAAACCCTTCGAGCTTATCCTATGCTCGCCGTAACGTTGACTCTGCAAGAGTGCGACTGACCTGACGGAGGCATAGCCTTCTGTGAAGTATAGCATTACCTAAAAAAATTAAGACATCAAGCCAAATTTAGTATATGTTTTCTATTGCCCATTTGTGACAAGTTAAAAGACTACGGTGTTTGTCAATTGGTTTTTAGCTGCCTCACGCGAATGGCAGCGCTACGCGCATAAGCCATGCTAGGGGTGGGTATCGCCGTTGCTCCGCAACGTCGGCAATTTCCAGACTGCGAGCCGATAGGCTCTGCGCTTTGAGCTTTAAGAAATACATACAGCTTTATCCATCTACTCAACAAGCAAATTGATGTCATCAAAGTCAAATTCATTACTAACAGAAATCATTCTTAGCAACTCCCGTCAGTCCCTGGGTAAAATATATCTCGAACAGATGCCCCAACCAGGTAGTCATCTGGAATTATCGGGAAAAACCTATGCTATTTTAGAACGACACCATCATTACCAATACAAAATCGGTGGCTATTGCCTGCAAAGAATTTCTTTACACGTTCAAGAATTGAAGTTGGCTAATGAAAAAAGCCTAATTGAGGGACGCTGGGTTATCGGTGATGCTACCTGTCGTTACAATGCGCATTCAGAAATTATGCGCTGTGCCGTTAATCCCGAAGGGCCCTGTCAAGACTGCCATTACTACGAACCCTAACCATTTCCGAGTTGGGTGCCAATTGACAGACGCATACCATTGACAAAATCCCAACCAGACTGTTGCCGTTTTCCCGCAGGCTGCACCCGTTCTAATAATAATAATCCCGAACCAGTTTGTACTATTGGACCCAAGTTTTTAATATTGCGGACGATTTCACCTGGAACGCCCGTTAATAACTCTAAATCTGCCCATTGCTGTTTGATAATGTCATAATGTTCTGGAAGCTGTTTTAAGTAGGGTTCGATTAGGGGTACCGTAGTTAATAACTTTAATCTTTGGTTTTCATAGGTAGCGATACAGTTGGGATAAAATCCTCTAATCTTATTATGTAGGTCGATTGCCGTTTGCGACCAGTCAATGGCTAAGTCGGTTTTTTTGATTAAGGGAGCATAAGTTGCCAGGGAGTCGTCTTGGGGAACTGGTTTTATTTTTTGCCCCTCTAATTTGAATAAGGTTTCAATTAATAAATCTGCTCCCTGTTGGGAAAGTTTAGTAGCAATGCTTTCAGCGTCATCTAAAATGTCGATCGCCGTTTCGGCTTTCAGCAGCATATCTCCCGTATCCATCCCCCGATCCATCAGCATAGTGGTCACACCAGTTTTGGTCTCGCCACGAACAATACTCCATTGAATTGGTGCTGCACCCCGATATTGGGGGAGTAGAGAGCCATGCACGTTGATACATCCTAGTCTGGGCATTTGCAGGATTTCAGGGGAGAGAATCTGACCGTAAGCTACTACCACAAAAACATCGGCAGCGATCGCCTCAAGTTTATCTAAAGTCGCTCGATGTTTTTTGATATTTGGCGGTTGCCAAACTGTTAAATTATGTTCTATTGCAACTTTTTTAACAGCCGAAGGTAAAGTCTTGTTTCCCCTGCCTCTGCGCTTATCGGGTTGAGTAACTACGCCAACCACCTCTAGCTCCTGCTGTTGAAGCAGTTTTTCTAGAGTGGGGACGGCAAATTGAGGAGTACCAAAAAAAACTAGTTGCATATTATGATAAGAAGACGATCGCATTCAATTAATTTTTGTCTAATAATAAGCTGAAATAAAAAATTAAGATTGTAAATCGAAATTAAAAAATGTCAAAATCAGTTAGAGACCGTACATTTGTCAGTGGCATCGCGATCGGGAGTGCCGTAGGTACTCTGTGTGGATTGTTAATCGCACCGCGAACTGGCAAAGAAACCAGAAAACTTCTGAAAAAATCTGCTGCGGCTTTACCAGAGTTAACTGAAGATTTGGCTAGCACCATTCACATGCGTGCCGAGCATTTGGGAGTAAAGACGACGCGCAACTGGCAAGCAACTTTAAGCAAAATACGTGTGGCGATCGCCGCAGGTGTGGCAGCAAGCCAACAGGAAAGGGAACGCGAACAGGCTCTATCTATCTCTCGCAATTCAACTCCTGCTGCAAAATCGTCTCGACCTTAAAACGAGATCGCACTTATGAACTATTCGCTAGATCCTGTATTTTGGTTAGGACTGTCTCTATTTTTGGTCGGATTTAGTTTGGTTGCCGTATTAATTGTCGCGATTCCTACTTTACAAGAGGTAGCTCGCGCCGCTCGTAGTGCCGAAAAACTGTTTGACACTCTCAATCGCGAATTTCCACCTACCCTCGAAGCCATTCGTCTGACTGGGACTGAAGTGGGCGAACTGACCGATGAAATCAATCAAAGTGTAGAAAGTGCGACTCAAGTAGTAAAGCAAATGGATCGCAGTTTGGTTGGTGCTAGAGAACAGGTCAAACAAGCCCAAACCAACACCCGCAGCATTGTTACAGGAGTAAAAACCGCCTGGCGCGTCTGGCGCAGTCGCTAAACTATTTTAGAAAACGTAAAAACGATCGGATAAAGTAAATAATTACATCAAATATAGTGCGATCGATCGCGATCGCAGACACAAAAATTATTAAATACACTATGCAAAAACTTTTTACACGGCGTTTTCTGGCGATTTGGGTAACCTTTATATTAATTTTGTTTACTTATTTTACCCCTCCAGCTCTAGCAGTAAATAATCCAGAACTACTGCCTGCTGAAGAAACTCCCGTAGTCGATTTGGCTAATTTTATCCCTACTCTGCAAGAACAATCTTTAATTGAAAACTTAAACGAGTTTGAGGCACAGACAGGCTGGAAAATGAGAGTGTTAACTCAATACGAACGTTCGCCTGGACGAGCCGTTAAAAAATTTTGGGGACTAGACGATAAAAGCATTTTACTAGTAGCTGATGGCAGAGGTGGTAATCTTTTAGCTTTTAGCATTGGCGATGATGTTTACGAACTGTTGCCCCGAACTTTTTGGATCGAGCTACAAACCCGTTTTGGCAACATGTATTACGTTAGAGAACACAGTGAAAATAATGCGATCGTCGAAGCAATGGAAACAGTTCAGGGCTGTTTGTTACGAGGTGGTTGTAATGTAGTTCCAGGACTTCCCAGAGAACAGTGGATCTTGACTTTAATTAGTTCGATTGTTGGAGGAATAATTTTAGGCATAGCTGCTATACCTCGTAAAGAAAGCCAAGGAATAGCCTGGCAATGGGCATTGATTCTGTCTCCGCTATGGGGAATTTTATTTATTGCTTTTGGTATGGGTCCTGTAATTACCCGCACTCCCGAACTATTGCCTTTATTACGCAATATTCTCGGTTTCATTCTAGGTGCAGTAGTTGCTTTTCTCTCTCCCATAGTCGATCGCCATCCCACTGAGGAAACTTAAAAAAGTAGTAAGTAGCAGGTAACAAGTAAGTTTTGGCTTTGGGAAAAAGACATTTAGCATTTATCAACGAACACTTAGCAGTTCAACTCATCTTGTTAATTGTTCATTGCTCATTGATATAGCGATCGCTTCAATAAATTTTTGTAAACTATCATTGCAATAGTTTGAGTTATCTGGCTTTATTGAGAATAATCGAACATTTTGTTACATTTACTTTCATAATCTCGATAGAAAATAAAGATAGATAGCTTTTAACGAGATTTGATAGATAGTCATAGATTTTCAATGTTGTACGACGAAGCCTAATGCGACCGTTAGTAAACAGCAATTATTTGGCGATGGCTTTCACTTAATTTTCCTCGAATTTATAAACATTAATTAACGTTTTTTAGGAGCAAATCGAAAATGATTCAACAAATTAAACAACTATTTAACTCTGCCAAGAAAAAAAGCGAATACTATTTAGAGTTGGATGAAGATGAGTCTCTTCAAGAGAATCTTCAAGATAAATTCAGTCAAGCTAAACAAGCAGTCGGAAACAAGGTGTCTCAAGCTCAAGACGTAGTAAGCGATACAACTGCTGCCGCTCAAGAGATAGTAGCAGAAGGAGCTACAACTGCCAGAGAGGCTTTGGTAGAGCGAGTAAATTCTGCTGCCGAAGGCACCAAAGAAACAGCAGACTCTGCTAAAAAAGAGACCGAAAAAAAAGCCAAAGCTGCTAAAAAAGAAGTCGAAAACAAAGCTAAAACTGCTAAAAAAGATTTAGAAAAAACAGCCAAAACTGCAAAAGACGACACTGCAAAAACCAAATCTGCTTCAACATCAGATTCACAAGAGTCTGGTGGTGATTCTGGAGCATCTTCTTGGGAACAACCATTCTGGGTCAAAGCCATGTTTGAGAAAAACATGACTAATGGTGCCAAAGCGGAAAAAGAGCCAACTTTTGCTACCGATCACCTAATGCCCGTGCCTACTAATTATCGTCGTCGTCCCGGACCGAGTTTAGATAAATACAAAAAAATGCTGTCTAAAAAGCAAGGTTAGTAAAAATTAATAATTTCCCACTGAAAACTGCGTAAATAGCCTGACTATTTAAAGCAGATAAGCGGAACTGTCAATCCATTTTAATTGACTTCCGCTTTTATTTTTGGTCTTTCAAAATGTTTAACTGCCTAAAATTTCGTCAGAGCAACGTGCCAATTGTAGAAGCGACTACAGATTTACATCGATCTGTGTCTCTTTTCAGATAAGATGAGAATTGCTGCTCGACGTTAAAATATTCGAGCTAGCATCAAATAAAGAAGCGGCAAAACCCAGACCGTTTCGACTTAATTCTTTATAAATAAATTTTGTGGGTAATTTGGTAGGAAAAATCTAATGAATCAAGAAGTTTTTGCAAAAGTACAAAAAATCGTTGTCGAGCAACTAGAGGTTGAAGAAAATAGAGTTACGCCAGAGGCAAGCTTTGCTAATGATTTGGGTGCCGACTCACTCGATACAGTAGAGTTGGTCATGGCTTTAGAAGAAGAATTTGATATTGAAATTCCCGATGAAGCAGCAGAACAAATAGATACGGTTGGGAAAGCAGTAGAGCATATAAGCTCGGAAATAGAAACAGCCGCTTGATGTAAAAAGATGGACGAGCAAACCGTAGGCAACGCGGTAGCATAGTGCTTAAAAATTTGACGCAAACAAATTTATCGCGTTAAGAAAAATCCAGGCAAAATTTTCTAAATATAAATATAGACAAAGATGACAAATTGGCAACCTAAAAGAGTAGTGGTGACAGGGCTGGGGGCCGTTACTCCCATAGGTAACAATCTCCAGCAGTATTGGCAGAGTCTTTTAGCTGGACGTAGTGGAGTCGCGCCAGTTACATTATTTGATGCCTCACAACACTCCTGTCAAATTGCAGCTGAAGTCAAAGATTTCGATCCTCATAATTACTTGGATAAAAAAGAAGCCAAGCGGATGGATCGCTTCGCTCAGTTTGCGCTCGCTGCTAGCCAACAAGCAATTGACGATGCCAAATTTGTCATCGACGAACTCAATGCCGACCGCATAGGCGTATTAATCGGTACGGGAGTAGGCGGCATTAGAGTTATGGAAGATCAAAAAGAAATTTTGCTCAACAAAGGACCGAGAAAAGTCAGTCCTTTTACCATCCCGATGATGATCGCCAATATGGCGGCAGGGKTGACGGCAATTCATACGGGAGCTAGAGGTCCAAACTCTTGTACCGTAACCGCCTGTGCGGCTGGTTCCCATGCCATAGGTGACGCTTTTAGACTAATTCAGAGAGGCTATGCTACAGCAATGATTAGCGGTGGTACAGAGGCTGCTGTTACCCCCCTATCTTTTGCTGGTTTTTGTTCGGCAAAGGCTCTTTCTGGTCGTAACGATGAACCAACTCGCGCTAGCAGACCGTTCGATCGCGATCGCGATGGTTTTGTAATGGGTGAAGGAGCGGGAATTTTATTACTTGAAGAATTAGAACACGCGGTAGGGCGTGGAGCTAAAATCTATGGCGAAATAGTCGGTTATGGTATGACTTGCGATGCCTATCATATTACTTCTCCCTCACCCAACGGTCAGGGAGCGACTAAAGCAATAGAATTAGCGATCGCTGATGGTTCTCTATCGCCCGAAGATATTGACTATATTAACGCTCATGGAACTAGTACGGGAGCGAACGATACTACCGAAACTCAGGCAATTAAAAAAGCTTTGGGTACTAGAGCTAAAGATATTCCCATTAGCTCGACCAAATCAATGACTGGTCATTTATTAGGCGGTTCTGGAGGGATTGAGGCAGTAGCAGTATTGATGGCGATCGCCAATGACAGAGTACCCCCAACCATCAATTTAGACAACCCAGACCCAGAATGCGATCTAGACTACGTTCCCCATAGCAGCCGCGAGCATCGGGTATCGGTAGCACTTTCTAACTCTTTTGGCTTTGGCGGTCATAATGTCACCTTAGCTTTTAAAAAATATCAGTAGATTCTAAAATTTTATTTCCACTAATAAAACTTGCCCCTCGATCCCAAGAATGGGAAGATGTAGATAAGCCTTGGGGCAACCCATAGCCATCAATATTAAAAGCCGTCCGCATCAAGTTTCGCGTCGGCAAAGACACAAACTGCACTTTCGGGGAGTTGATTTCTAGAAAGTGCTGGGTCTGGCTAGGTCAAATTTTGTTTTATCGTAGTTTGTAGTTTACTTTATAGAACCAATTATGGTAGTCGCCACTCAATCACTTGAAGAACTTTGTATAAATTCAATTCGTTTTCTAGCGATAGATGCGGTAGAAAAAGCTAACTCAGGTCATCCAGGGCTGCCGATGGGTGCTGCTCCTATGGCTTATGTCCTTTGGAATCAATTTATGCGTTTTAACCCCAAAAATCCCCATTGGTTAAACCGCGATCGCTTCGTACTCTCGGCAGGACATGGCTGTATGTTGCAGTACGCCCTCATGTATCTTACAGGTTACGACAGCGTTTCTCTTGAAGATATCAAACAATTTCGTCAGTGGGATTCTAAAACTCCAGGTCACCCCGAAAACCATATTACTACTGGAATTGAAGTAACCACAGGTCCACTAGGACAGGGCATTGCCAATGCAGTTGGTTTGGCAATGGCAGAAGCCCATCTAGCGGCGACATTTAATAAGCCCGACTGTGAAATCATCGATCATTACACCTATGTAATTTTGGGTGATGGCTGTAACATGGAAGGTATTTCTGGTGAAGCCTGTTCTCTGGCAGGACACTTAGGTTTGGGCAAACTAATCGCCTTTTATGACGACAACCATATTTCGATTGATGGTTCTACCGATTTAGCATTTACCGAAGACGTAAGTAAGCGTTACGAAGCCTATGGCTGGCACATTCAGCACGTAGAAGATGGCAATAATGATTTAGAAGGTATTGCTAAAGCTATTGAAGCTGCCAAAGGCGTTACGGACAAACCTTCTTTGATTAAAGTCACTACCACTATTGGTTATGGCTCTCCCAATATGGCGAATACCCACGGCGTTCACGGTTCGGCTTTAGGTAAAGAGGAAGTGCAGGCTACCCGCGAACATTTAAACTGGGAATATCCCGAATTTGAAGTTCCAGAAGATGCTTTAAATCATTTTCGCCAGGCGATCGATAAAGGTGACAAAGCCGAATCAGAATGGAATGACCTGTTAACTCACTACAAAGCCGAGTACGAAGAAGAAGGTGCCGTTTTAGAACGAATGATGAAAGGCGAGCTACCCGAAGGTTGGGATAAAGTTCTGCCCTCCTACACTCCAGAAGATAAAGCTAACGCAACCCGCAATCATTCTGGTATTGTTTTAAATGCTCTGGCAGGGATATTACCAGAACTGTTTGGCGGTTCGGCAGATTTGGCTCCCTCTAACAAAACCTTATTAAAATCTTCTGGTGACTTTCAAAAAGGTCACTACGAAAACCGCAATATTCGCTTTGGTGTAAGAGAGCACGGTATGGGAGCTATTTGTAATGGTATTGCCTTACACAAATCGGGGCTCATTCCCTACGGTGCGACTTTTCTCGTCTTTACCGACTATATGCGTAATGCAATTCGCCTCTCTGCTCTCTCAGAAGCAGGGGTAATTTGGGTGATGACTCACGACTCTGTAGGGTTGGGTGAAGATGGTCCCACTCACCAACCCGTTGAACACGTTGCTTCGTTGCGGATGATTCCTAATCTTGCCGTTTTCCGCCCTGCTGATGGTAACGAAACTTCTGGTGCTTACAAATATGCCATCGAACATCGTCATAGCCCTACTTTACTGGCTCTTTCTCGTCAAAACTTGCCTAACCTAGAAGGTAGCTCTATTGAAGATGCAGCTAAAGGAGGATACGTTCTTGCTTGTGGCTTTGCTCCTGAAGAACTGGATCTAATTTTGATTGGTACTGGTAGCGAAGTCGAGCTATGTGTTAAAGCAGCAGACAAACTTAAAGCGGAAGGTAAAAAAGTTCGCGTTGTATCTCTACCTAGCTGGGAAGTATTTGAAGAACAAGACGAGGAGTATAAAGACTCCGTATTGCCCAAAGTTGCTAAAAAACGGTTAGCGGTAGAAGCAGGTACTACTTTTGGCTGGTGTCGCTATACTGGCGATGTAAATGCAGTTATTGGCATCGATACCTTTGGAGCTTCTGCTCCTGGTAGTTTAGCTTTAGAAAAATTTGGTTTCACAGTAGAAAAAGTAGTTGCTAAAGCTAAAGAGTTAATCGGCTAAATTTATTGCATAAATAAATTTTAAACAGCTTCTTATCATTTGATAAGAAGCTGTTTTGCTTGTTTCGACCGTTGGCGAGTATTAACGACAAAACATTGCTCGAATTAGTAAAAAACTGTCACATACTGGCTCTATATTTTTTGTTCTCACCGCAAAATGTAAAGATATATAAACTATAGTAGATAGTAAAAATAACCTAATTTAAATCGAATTTCAAATTATCGCGAATAAATTGCTCTGTGGTACTATCTGGATGACTGCGTCAGGGCAAGTTCGGTAATCTGGTAAATTCTAGTGGTGAAGGAGTTTATTACAAGTGCAATCTGATTTTTCACAAAAACAGCCCAATTACTCAGACAAAATTGGTTCTCGTCCTTTAAGAATGGGGGTAATTGGTGTAGGTAATATGGGAAGGCATCACGTTCGCGTTCTCAGTCTGCTTAAAGATATAGAACTAGTCGGGGTGTCAGATATCAATTTAGAAAGAGGTCTGGATATTGCCAGTCGCTATCATACCCACTTTTGGGAAGACTATCTCGAACTCTTAGCTCATGTTGATGCCGTTTGTATTGCAGTACCGACAAAACTACATCATCAAGTGGGAATTAACTGTTTGCAAGCAGGGGTTCACGTTTTGATTGAAAAGCCCATTGCCGCTTCAATTATCGAAGCCGAATCTTTAGTCAACATGGCGGCAGAAACTAACTGTATTTTACAAGTCGGTCATATAGAAAGATTTAATCCCGCTTTTCAACAATTGACCAAAGTCGCTAAAACAGAATCAATACTGGCTTTAGAAGCTCGACGCATGAGTCCCTATTGCGATCGCGCCAATGATGTTTCTGTAGTTCTAGACTTGATGATTCACGATCTCGATCTCTTACTAGAGTTAACTGCCTCTCCAGTAATTAGTTCTACAGCAAGCGGCAGCAGTGCTGGTAATTCAGGGTATTTAGACTATGTAACCGCAACTTTAGGCTTTGCCAACGGTATAGTAGCAACTCTAACCGCTTCTAAAATAACCCATCGTAAAATCAGAACTCTAGCAGCACACTGTAAAAATTCTTTGATCGAAACTGATTTTCTGAAAAATGAAATTTTGATTCATCGCCATCAACTAGCAAGCAACTCTTTAATGAGCGATCGCCCCTATCTGCAAGATGGCATTATTGAAAAAGTATATACTAACAACGTCGAACCTATATATGCTGAAATAGAACACTTTGTAAACTGTATTCGCGGCGGCGAAAGACCCTCTGTAGGAGGAGAACAGGCTTTAAAAGTTTTACGTCTAGCCAGTTCCATCGAACAAATGGCTTTAGATGGTTTGGTGTGGCAGCAAGAACGTCAACTTCAACCTTTAAGGGAATAACACTGTAGTAAAAAAGGTATAGGGATGCGAGGGAAAACTTGTAAACTTTAGGCAAACTCCTCAATTCCCTGGCTTACTATCGTAAAAATACTTGGCTTTTATCAAGCGAACCTACGTCAATGAGTTCGCAAAGATTGAGTTTTTCTAATTTCTTGATGAACGCTCAACCCAATTTCTACTGCTTCTGTCAGTAGCTGTTGATATTCATTGCTAGAATTAGTTTGAGGAAAAGATAGTAAGTTGATTAGGTTGTTTTCCAGGTTAGCTAACATTTGATAAGGATCATTTCCAAACTGGCGATCGCGACTAATAACTTTCTCAAGTTCGATACTTTTAATCAAACTATTTTTAGTTAGGTTTAAAGCTGTAGTTAATTCTGCTCTAGATTGCAAATTTGCTGCTAAAGCGTCCCGTTCATCATTGTATTTTACCGATTCAATTTCTGATAGTAGTTTCAAACTATCGATTAAATGATTGTAACGCTCTACTTTGTCTAGAAGAATTGCGAAAACTTTAAGCTGCTTGGCAAGTCTCCACAGATAATAATTAAATAATAGAGCGATTGAGAGCGAACAAACAATCGTACTTAATAACAACAAAATTAAACCGCTGATATTATTAGATAACCAGCCTAGATTGCGAAATATAATTAAATTTATTGGAAAAAATAGCAGCAAAATCAAAAATAAGATCGAAGCTTGTGTGAATAATAAAGAAATGCGAGCTTTTTTTTGATGCAACATAGTTACGCGAGCGAAATCGAGCGCCCAAGTAGACAAAATATTAAACTTTAAAAGATTATCTAATTCAGATTGTTCAATCTGAAGTTCATCCCAATTCATCGGCATTTATTAAGTATTTTGTAGCTTTACGGCAACTAATTCAAACCAAAAACATTACCTATTATTTTTAAAACTTGGATGTAAAAATTGCTTTCTACTTCTCTAAACAAAGCAAATGGTTCTTCTGGCATACCAAAAAAGGGACGCAGAGTCCATCCTAACTGACTACCAACAAAACCATAAAGAACTAACCAAGCTGTAACTAATTTGCGTCTATTAGTTGTTGCTACGGAGTCTTTTTCAATTAAAGCCAGCATTCCTTTATAAAAAAACTTAACGCCAATAATACCTGTTAGAGCTAAAACTAAAATATTTAGTAGTTGAAAGAAAATATAGTCATTAATAGATAAACGAAAAAATAAGGTAACAGGTGCAAAACCAAATAACATGACGCTAATCATTGCCATAGAAGACAACAGTAAAGCCACATATTGCCCAAAGGTGCGTTTAGAACCTAAAACAATATCTAAAAAGTAAAGTGTAGGCAGACAGATTAATAAGGTTAGTAAATATAAAGCAGGTAATTTAAATGCCGAAGATAGCATTTGTAGCCAACCTTGAATCGAACCAATAATAGCACCATACAAGGCGAAAAAAATCGAGCTTGTAATTAGTAAGGAAACGATTTTTTCATCAATTCGCTTATTTTGTTCGATTTCTGTTAAAAAAGTCACGCGATTGCGCAAGAGTTGCATTAATGTTGCAAAAGAAGCCGATTTCATTGGGATAATTTTTTAGCTAAAACATCAATGTTTAGTATGCAGTTTATGTAGCACTTCTGCAACACAAAAAACCGATCTTTGTAGCATTTTTATGGTTAGCTTTATACTTTTTTAGTAATTGCCAGCAGACAAATAAGAAACAAAAGCTTAAATAAAATAGTTATAAAAAGCTATTTAAATTTGTAGCGAGAATTTGCCCAATAACTATACAATATATAATCTCTCTAGTCGTTCGTACACTCTACCGACTCGTTCATTCTCATGACCGATACTACATCCAATCTTGCTACTCAATACGATCCCGCAATCGCCGAAGCTAAATGGCAACAATACTGGGAAGAACGAGGAGTATTTACTGCCAATCCCAATGGTTCGGGACAGCCATACTGCATTGTTATCCCACCGCCAAATGTTACTGGTAGTTTGCACATGGGTCACGCTTTTGAAAGTGCGCTGATCGATACTTTAATTCGCTATCATAGGATGCTTGGCTTTAATACTCTATGGTTGCCAGGAACGGATCATGCCAGCATTGCCGTGAGTACAATGCTCGACCGACAGCTTAAAAATGAAGGCAAGACCAGACAAGATTTAGGGAGAGAAGCTTATTTAGAGCGTGCCTGGGCATGGAAAGCTGACTCTGGCGATCGCATCGTCAAGCAGTTAAGACGCTTGGGAATTTCGGCAGACTGGACGCGAGAACGCTTTACAATGGATAAGGGTTTATCTAAGGCAGTAAAAACAGCTTTTATCCGACTCTACGAAGACAAATTAATTTATCGCGGTAAATATCTAGTAAATTGGTGTCCTGCTTCTGAGTCGGCAGTATCGGATGTAGAAATTGAAAATAAAGAAGTACAGGGACATTTATGGCATTTTCGCTATCCTTTAACCGACGGTAGCGGTTATCTAGAAGTTGCTACTACTCGCCCTGAAACCATGTTGGGTGATACGGGAGTGGCAGTCAATCCTAATGACGATCGCTACAAAAATTTAGTGGGCAAAACCCTGACGTTACCAATTGTCGGCAGAGAAATTCCCATAGTTGCTGACGAACTGGTAGATCCTGAATTTGGTACGGGTTGCGTTAAGGTAACACCGGCACACGATCCCAATGATTTTGAGATGGGAAAACGCCACAACCTGCCGATGATTAATATCATGAATAAAAACGGCACCCTCAATGAAAATGCAGGGGAGTTTGCAGGACAGGATCGCTTTGCTGCCCGTAAGAATGTAGTTAAAAAGTTAGACGAACTAGGGGCATTGGTCAAAACCGAAGACTATACCCATAGCGTTCCCTATAGCGATCGCGGTAAAGTACCAGTAGAACCCCTGCTATCTACTCAATGGTTCGTAAAAATGGAACCTTTGGCAAGCAAAGCTCTAGCCTATTTGGATAACGATAACTCTCCTAACTATATTCCCGAACGCTGGCGCAAAGTCTATCGAGATTGGTTAGTTAAAATCAAAGACTGGTGTATTTCTCGCCAGCTATGGTGGGGACACCAAATACCAGCCTGGTATGTAGTTTCGGAAACTGCAGGAGAAATCAAAGATAACACGCCATTTATCGTAGCTTACGATGAAGCCGAAGCCAGGGAAAAAGCCATCGCCCAATACGGTGAAGATATTACCTTAGAACGAGATCCAGATGTTCTCGATACCTGGTTTTCTTCTGGTTTATGGCCATTCTCTACTATGGGATGGCCTCAGAAAACTCAAGATTTGGCAACTTACTATCCTACCTCTACATTAGTAACGGGTTTTGATATCATCTTTTTCTGGGTAGCCCGTATGACCATGATGGCGGGCTATTTAACCGATCGAATGCCTTTTCAGGATGTTTATATTCACGGCTTGGTATTAGATGAAAACGGTCAGAAAATGTCTAAATCTAAAGGTAACGGTATCGATCCCCTGTTGACTATCGATAAATATGGGGCAGATGCTTTACGCTATACCTTAATTAAAAAAGTAGCAGGTGCGGGGCAAGACATCAGCTTTGATTACAATCGCGATAAAGACGAATCGCCTTCAGTAGAAGCATCGCGTAATTTTGCCAACAAGCTGTGGAACGCAGCGCGGTTCGTAATGATGAACCTAGATGGCAAAACGCCGCAACAGTTGGGTAAACCAGATACGAGTTCGCCAGCATTAGAACTATCAGATAAATGGATTCTGTCCCGTTTTCAGCAAACGGTTAAGCAAACTAGAGAATACATTGCCGTTTATGGTTTGGGAGAAGCAGCAACGGGACTTTATGAATTTGTCTGGGGAGATTTCTGTGACTGGTATATCGAACTAGTCAAATCGAGACTTTGGCAGGATAATACTTCTAGTTCCAAACAGATCGCCCAACAAACTCTGGCTCATGTGTTAGACGGCATCTTAAAATTGCTCCATCCCTTTATGCCTCATATTACCGAAGAAATTTGGCAAACTCTAACTCAGGCAGAGGGAGAAGCGACTCTGGCATTACAAGCTTATCCAGAAGTTAGAGCAGAACTTATCGATACCGAACTAGAACAAAGCTTCGAGCTACTATTTAATGTTATTCGGACGATTCGTAATTTACGTACCGAAGCAGGAATCAAACCAGGGGCGCAAATAAAAGTTATCTTACAAACCCAAAGCGATCGCGAACGGAGTATTTTAGAATCTACTGCCGATTACATAGGAGATCGCGCTAAGGTAGGAGAACTAAAAATCGTCGATAGTTTGGCAGGACAACTAAAACAGGCGATCGCAGGAGTATTCGGTACCGTACAAATATTAATTCCTCTAACAGGATTAGTAGATTTGTCAGCACTACGTAGTAAATTAGAAAAAAACTTAGCCAAAGTCGAAGCAGAAATGAAATCTTTACAAGGACGTTTGAGCAATCCTGGATTTATTAATAAAGCACCAACAGAGGTAGTCCAGGGGGCTAAAGATTCACTTAATGAGGCTGAAACCCAAGCTCAGATTCTTTGCGATCGCCTCAAAGGTTTAAACTAAAATAGCTTCTATTTTATTTACAAAGCTTTTGTTCGATCTGTATCTACTAGCCCCATTAGACAACCCAGACAAAATAGCTATGTTATACCTAGCTCAAGTCCAAACCAATCCTAATTCTGAAGAAACACAGCTACAGTTGCTAGCTTACCAAAAATCTGAATATGTCTGGGAAGTAGACAATTTAGAAGCTTTAATGCTGACTAAAGAAACTTCTCTTTATCCTGGGGTATTGGTATTAGTAGAAACAGGTAATGAGGGACAAATTGTCAGCATTCAAGAAGCTAAAGACTGGATTCTCAGCTTACTACAGCAATATTTAACTAAAAATGCGATTAACCCCCAATTTGTCGAGGCAGAACAGCATAAAATAGAACAGTGGCGACAGGAAATTACCGTGCAAAATCTAGAATTGAATCGTCGCGCCCTGGAAATTGAAACTCGCCGCGAACAACTCCAAGAATTAGAACAAGAACTCAAACGCTATCGGGAAGATTTAGCCGAAAAACAGCAACAGCTAGACGACCGCCTCAAACCCGAACAAATATAACTAAGTAGAAAGTAAAAAGTAGAAAGTAGGAAGTTAAGATAATTTACCTATTACCTATCACCTATTACCTTTTTTAGTATGCTCGATTTCACCAAACCCTTTTATCCCCTGCTGCTTTCTGCTGTCAAAGGCGATCCCGAAACCGCTCATCGACAGTTGTTAAAAACGCTACATAAGATAGAAACCTCTCGTAACTCTGCCTGGGCAAATTTGGCAATTAAACAACTAGAAAAATCGTTTGTCGTTAATGATTCTCGCCTTCAGCAGTCCCTTTGGGGCTCGAACTTTAATAATCCTCTCGGTTTGGCACCAGGCTTCGATAAAGACGCTACAGCAGCAGGCATCTGGTCGAGCTTGGGCTTTGGTTTTGCCGAACTAGGGGCGGTAACGCTACACTCACAACCAGGAAATCCCCGTCCGCGAATGTTTCGTTTGCCTGAAGACAAAGCCGCGCTCAATCGCATGGGTGCAAATAATCTCGGCGCAGCGGTAATGGCAGATACTCTGAAGCAAACCTGGCAGAGAAAACCCCGTACTATTCCGATCGGTATCAACCTGTGTAAATCAAAAATTGCTGACTTAGAAACAGCAGCAGCAGACTATGTAGGTAGCTTCAACTATTTGCAAGATCTTGCCGACTATTTTGTAATCAACGTTAGTTCTCCTAACACTCCTGGACTGCGATCGCTCCAGACAGGAGAACAATTAGAGCCTATCTTGTCTGGGTTACAGCAAGCAAATATTAATAATCGACCAATTTTAGTCAAAATTTCTCCCGACTTAGAATGGCAAGATATTAAAGACATAATCAATTTGGCTACGGAATACAATTTATCTGGTGTAATTGCCACTAATACTACTACTCGCCGCGATGGCTTAAAATCCGACATTCTTAAGGAAACAGGAAAAAAACTTAAAGATGAAGCGGGAGGAATTAGCGGCTTACCTGTAAAAGAGCGATCGACAGAAATTATTCGCTTTATTTATCGAGAAACTAACGGTAAATTGCCTATTGTTGGCGTTGGCGGCATCTTTACCGCTAGAGATGCTTGGGAAAAAATAATTGCTGGTGCCAGCTTACTGCAAACCTATACGGGCTGGATCTATCAAGGTCCCTGGATGGTTAAAGAAATTTTGTTGGGTGTATTAGATAAGCTCGAACAGTCAGGCTTGGAAAATATTAACGATGCAGTTGGTATAGAACACAAGCGATCGGGCGTTTGATAAAGTGTTACGGTGAAAGACTTGTTTTCTAGCTAGTATTAAACAAAGCATATTAAATCAAATTATGAAAAGAACACCTAAAAAAGTAATTAATATCGATGCGGGAACGGCACTTTTAATCGTATCCGCTTTGATTTTGTTACCATTGTTGCTTACGGGTTTTATCTCTCAATAGTTTAAAAAATAGTTTTCTAAGTGCGCCGACATCTCGATCGATAAAATTATTAGAGAATCGCAAACTATGGATGCTGGCGCACTGCCTAAATTTTGCTTCTCTCCATTATCTGCGATTTTTTTGAGTCTAAGTATTCGGTTGAGTTATTTTATAAGAGCTAATCAAGCAAAAATCGATTGAAAACTAAAACTATCTATCATGCAGTTCGCCCAGCGTTTAAAATCATTTTCTAACAATGTTTTTGCCGATATGGATCGAGCTAAAGCTATGGCTCGAAAAACTGGGCAAGAAATTATCGATTTGTCTTTAGGTTCTTCCGATCTGCCAGTAGATCCACACATTCTTAATAAGATCGCTCTAGCTTTGAAAGATCCCAGTACTCACGGCTATTTACTACATCAGGGGACTCAGGAATTTCGCGAAGCTGCTGCTAACTGGTACGCTCAAAAATTTGGCATTACCGTCGATCCCGAAACAGAAGTCTTGCAGCTAATTGGTTCCCAGGAAGGTACTGCCCATCTGCCGCTAGCAATTCTCGATCCTGGAGATTTTGCTCTTTTGCTAGATCCTGGTTATCCCTCCCATGCTGGAGGAGTGTATTTGGCTGGCGGCGAGATCTATCTTATGCCCTTGCTAGCAGAAAATCAGTTTTTACCAAAGTTATCAGCCGTTCCCTCAGATATTCTCGACAAGGCAAAAATGATGGTTCTGAGCTATCCCCACAATCCGACTGCGGCGATCGCTCCTTTAGAATTTTTTCAGCAGGCGGTGGCTTTTTGTCGCCAACATGACTTGGTATTGGTTCACGATTTTCCCTATGCAGATCTAGTCTTTGATGATGCTCCCGCGCCTTCGGTGTTTCAAGCAGATCGCCACAAAGAAGTAGCGATCGAGTTTTTTTCTCTTTCCAAATCCTATAATATGGGCGGTTTTCGCATTGCTTACGCTATTGGCAATGCCGAACTAATTGCCGCCTTAAGAAAAGTCAAAGCCGCAATTGACTTCAATCAGTATCGCGGGATTTTAAACGGCGCGATCGCAGCCCTGTCTGGTTCGCAAGAGTCTGTATCTCAAAATGTGGCTATTTTTAAACAGCGTCGCGATGCTTTTGTTGCCGCCTTAAACCAAATTGGCTGGCAAGTTTACCCACCGCCTGCAACTATGTATATTTGGGCAAAATTACCTCATCCCTGGCAGCAAAAATCGGTAGAATTTTGTACCGAGTTAGTCGCTAAAACTGGCGTTGCAGTTGCTCCTGGTGCTGGCTTTGGTAAATCTGGAGAAGGATACGTGCGCTTTGCTTTGGTAGAAGATCCAGAAGTTTTACGTTTGGCAACAGCCAAAATTGCTGAATTTTTGCATTCCTCTCGTTAAACGGTAAGAAAATAGCTAAAACAATTTTTAGAACGGAACATCCTCATCATCGTCATAACTATCCACTTCGCCTCGTTTAATTACAATATTATTAGAGGCAGGAAAAGAGGAGAGATTTTGCCTCCTGGGTTCTGATGATGAGGTAGGTAGATCTAAATCATTTAGCTCTGAAGATAATTGAGACTGAGTCTCTGAATGCTCCTCATTTACCGCATCTGTAGATAACGACAATTCTGGCGGTTCGACAACCTGACTATCTAACTGAACTAGTTCACCTTCAAAACATCGAGTCAATTCAGCGATCGCTATTTCCAGGTCATCTTCATTTTTTGCATCGCCTACAGAGATAAGCGAAATTGGTGTTACCTCAGTTTCTGGAGGTGTGCCTATAGCAGGCTCGTTTGCTGTAGGTGGAGGAGCTACTTCTGAAGTTACTGGCGAGGGAAAGGCAATCGGTTTGGCAATATTTTTTTTGGGCGGTGGTAATGAAGGAACATCACTATAAGTAGTTGGTTCCAAAGCGCGGCTCTCTACTAAGTCAGAAGAAACCCCGTTGTGGGACGACGGTGGCTCTCTGACTGGTTGACTGGTAATAGGTGAACTAGCTTCACGAGCCAAACTCGATTTTGCTTCTGGGGGCAACTCAGTTTTTGGCTGGGGTGGTGAAGTAGAAACAGCATCGCCCACTGGAGATTTTTGGGAGGTAGCAACTTCTAGCTTGACTTTCACACTACGCTGACAGACTTTAGCAAAAGCCGTTTCAATATTGGTTACTTTACCCTGATGCAATCTTTGTAGCTTTGCCGAACCAATTCCCACGATTGCTCTAGAATCTTCCAGACTAATTAAATGACACTGTTGCCGTAATAAAGCCTGAGTTGTCGGTGGTTGAAGACACTCAATTACTTTCTTCCAAATTGCTTGATTAGCCACAGGATCGGAACTATCAGTATTTTCAGCATTAGAGGTTGCTGTGTTACTAACTGGTTCGCTTACCTCATTTTTACTATTAGCGTCGGCTGGCAATTTTGACTTAAATTCAACTACTTGGCTATTGCGCTCGACAGGAACTGACGATACTTCATCGTTTGGTGCGTTTTCTCTTTCGGACTTATTATCTTTAGCAGTAACAGCAAGATCGCGTTTAACATCCTGTTTAACTGAATTTACTGCCGCTGGCTTTTCGGCAGTTTTGCTGGTTTCAGTTGCTTCGAGTTTTGCTACTCGATCGTTCTGGTGTTTGTCTGCTTCATTAGTAGATTGTGCCGATGCAGCAAGATTTGGTTGCGATTTTGGTTTAACAAAGTTAGAGGCAGTCCCGTTGTTATAATGCGGAGACTCTCTGACAGTAGCGCGATCGCTTTGGGTTTCGACTGCTAATCTTGGCGTTAAAGTCTCAATTCGCTCGGCAGTAGATAATAAGCCCAGTAAAGTTATTTCTAACCACAGACGAGGTTGGGTTGTTTGTTTGAGTTGAGTTTCAGCGGTTTTAAGCTGCTGCTGTCCCTGTAAGATTGTCTCGATTTGCCAATTAGCTGCTTCGTTACATAGTTCTTGCCAGCAGTTTTCTGTTACCGCTACCATCTCGCTGTTATTGGGTGCGGTTTTAGCGATCAGCAGATTGAGATAAAAGCTAGCCAGATTTTGTAGAACTACTAAAGGTTCTCGTCCCCTGTCTAATAAACTGCGACACTGCTGGATAATTTCTGCCGTGCGACCACTTCTTATTGCCTTTAGCAGCTTTAACAAATCTAATTCTGGAACTGCGCCAACAAGATCCCAAACTTTGGCTACCGTAATTGTTTCTGGTAACAGACTTAACTGATCGAGTAAACTTTCGGCATCTCGCAATCCTCCGTTGGCAATTTGAGCGACCAAAGTAAGGGCATCATCGGCGATCGCAATATTTTCTTCAGTAGCAATATATTTCAGATGTTCGACCATTTCTGCCAGCGGAATACGCCGATAATCAAAACGCTGACAGCGAGAAATAATCGTTGATAGTACCCGTTGCGGATCGGTAGTAGCCAAAATGAATACTACATTAGGCGGCGGTTCTTCTAATGTCTTGAGCAAAGCATTAAAAGCGGCAGTACTAAGCATGTGACACTCATCGATCGCATATACTTTGTAACGACACTGTACGGGAGCAAAGCGAGAACGCTCGATGATTTCGCGAATATTATCTACTCCTGTATTGCTAGCGGCATCAATTTCCATCACGTCTAATGCCGTGCCTCTGGCGATCGCCAAGCAAACTTCACATTTACCGCAGGGATTGGCAGTTGGTTTATTACTATGCAGGCAGTTAAGAGATTTGGCTAAAATTCTGGCACTAGAAGTTTTTCCCGTTCCCCTCGGTCCAGTAAATAAATAAGCTGGAGCAATTTTAGCTTGCTCGATCGCATTGCTCAAAGTCAGTGCGATCGTTTCTTGACCGACTAAATCCCGAAAAGTTTGTGGGCGATATTTGTGATGTAGGGGTTCGTAAGTCATGTTATCTGTATTATTGCGGTTTTCTATTGCCGCGATCGCGAAGCAGATGCCTTTTTAGCTCATCACGCGAGCAGTTTCAAAGTCGAGCGACACTATTATTCCCTAGAAGCTACTCCAATAAAACTAGTATATTAGATCTAATAAACAAATTATTGGAAGACGAGCGTGTTTGTGAGTTGAAGCAATTATAAAATCATAAAAATCCCCAATCGCTTGACAAAAATCACTATAGATCGAACCAAATTTTTACCTGAAGCGATCGAAATATCCTAATTTGGTAAGAGAAAATTTTGGTACAAATTAGTTAAGATGACGGTATGAAAATTATGGAATAAACTTTAAACTAAAAATCCAGTTTCATCTTTAAACCCAATCGTAAATTGTTTGAGTTCTTGATACCTATGACAGAATCAGCCAACAACGCAATGGAAGAAATAAAAATATCGAGTGAAGAAAGAGTCAACGAACTCAGGAATTTAATTGATACACTTAGAATTGCAGAAGAAATAGCTACTAATGGGTATTTAATCAGTAGCTCGGAACTTGCAGATTTAATGGATATTAACGCTAGCGCGGTTACTAGCCGAGGAGATCACTGGTCATGGCGAAATTGGGTTGTTTCTAGAGTTAGAAGAGAAGGCAATCAAATTTTGTGGCAATTAGAAAAGGTTGATTAACAAATATGAGTTCATCCGTACAAAATACTCCCAAACTTGTAGTTCGTCCACTTCAGTATCGCGATGTCGAGGCAATCAATGCCTTAGTTAACGAATGCGTTGTCAGAGAAAACTCCAAACGTTTAGTCACGATCGATAGGGAACTAGAGCAAGTCGGTTCTTGGTACGGACTAAAAAGGTTTTTGAGCTTTTTACCGCAATCTTACTATCATGGGTGGCGCATTTATGTCGCTCAACAGCTTAAGGAGGTACTGGGTTTAATTCAGGTATCTTCCTTAAACAGCACTCATAGCACATGGAGAGTCGAACGAGTTTTGCTCAATAGTAATTCTCCCAATTTAAAGCTACTTAAAAGTCAAAAAGAAATTGGTTCTCAGCTATTACGCCACTGTTTGGAAAATATCTGGGAAGCACGAACCTGGATGTTAGAAGTTAATGTCAATGAAAAAAATCATCTGGCTTTATATCGCGAAAATGGTTTTCAACCTCTGGCACAGATGACTTATTGGCAGCTTTCTCCAGAACTTTTGGAAGAATTAGCACAGCAAGAACCAGACTTACCCAATTTTTTGCCAGTAAGCAACGCTGATGCTCCTTTACTCTATCAGTTAGATTGCGTTTCCATGCCGCCATTGCTACGCCAGGTATTCGATCGCCGCGTCGAAGATTTTAAAACTAACTTGATTCAAGTCGCAGTAGCTCAAATTCGGCAGTGGTTAAATCGGATTGATGTAGTTAGCGGTTATGTCTTTGAGCCACAGCGCAAGGCTGCAATCGGCTATTTTAAATTAGAATCTTCTTTAGATGGCTCTCGACCTCACAAAGCCCAGTTGACGGTAAATCCAGCCTATACCTGGCTCTATCCCAAGCTAATCGCTCAGATGGCGCAAATAACTCAAAAAATAAATCTCAAAAATAAAGCATCTACTGATAAAGAGCGATCGAATTGGCAGTATTTAGAAATTGCTTCTGCTGACTATCAACCAGAACGAGAAGAATATTTTACTAAAATTGGTGCCAATTCCGTAGAAAACACGTTATTAATGTCGCGTTCTGTCTGGCACAAAATAAAAGAAACCAAACCGCTAGAAGGTTTGCAGTTGTCGGATATGTTGCAGGGATTAAAACCCGCTCGTACTCCTATTCCATCGCGCATATCTTGGTTAAAATTTCTCCTTGCCTCTTATCAAAATACAGTTAGGCAAAACAACATTTTTTCTTCTAAGTCAGTAGATTTTTCTACCGTCAAAGAGCGCAATATTAATCCACCAGAACATTCTAGCAATGGACATCATGCTTAGAAGTTATCAGCAGTTACCAAAGTAATAGGAAACAGACAAAAGGCAAAAGTTAAAAATTTTTACTCGCTACTTACTACTTCTGCGTAGCGGTACTGGAAGTTTGAGCCAGCAAAGGATCTAACTGATTTTTTGCATCTAGTTCGTAAAGCTCGTCGCAACCGCCTACATGGTTGTCATTAATAAAAATCTGAGGAACGGTTCTTTTGCCGTTGGCTCTTTGAGCCATTTTGTTTCTAGCTGGTTCGTCGCCGTCTATTTTGTATTCAGTAAAGTCAACTCCTTTCCACCACAACAGCATTTTGGCGCGAATGCAAAAAGGACAAATAGCCCAAGTATAAATTTCTACATTAGCTTTCATGCGTTCGGGGTGCCGATTTAAAAGCGGATTGAGAAAATCAAACATCTGTTTACAAGGGTTTAAATATTCGTTTTGCCTAAATTATAGCGATTATGAAGCGATCGCAGATTTTAAATCAGTGAAAACAGAAAGGATTTATACTAACTATTACTACACAATGTCTGACAGTCATACTTTAAAATCTACTTTATTAAAACTCGATAACGCTAGCTACAAAGCATATAAAAATATTAAAGCAATCTATAAATTCGATCGCTTTACTTTAATAGTCGATCGCGTACAGGGAGATCCTTTCGCCTCACCTAGTAATTTAAGAGTAAAAATCCCCCAAACTATAGCCAAATTTCCCGCAGATTTATATCGCTCTCATAGTCGAGAAGTTGCTTTGAGAGATTACCTCGTCCGCCAGTTCGATCGCGCCGCACGTAGAATAAGTTCGCGTCGGGGTACGGGCAAAAGTGGACTAATTGCTATCGCTAGTTATGGACAAGAAGTATTAAAACGCACTGCGGCTTTTATCGATAAAAACTTTGTAGAGATACGTTTTGTCGTGGGACTTCCCGCCAGGGGAAGAAGAATTTTAGGTTGTCAGGCGGCAGAAATGCTCTGTGAAGATTTACCAGATATAGTCGAAACGGCTTTACTATATTCTTCTCTCAACGCCAAAGATATAAAAAAGCACGTCGAAACTATTGAAGATGCAGACTGGTTGCGCCAACAGCTATCAGCTAAAAAATTAGTAGCTTTTGTGGCGAATGGGGCAATTTTACCTCGTCGTAGCGGTGTTGATTCTCGTCCCCTCCAGCAAGAAGTTATTTCTTTTCAGTCACCACCTAGTTTAGAAGTAGAGTTCGAGCTACCAAATTTTGGTTTAATAAAGGGTATGGGCATACCAGAAGGCATCACTTTAATTGTCGGTGGTGGCTATCACGGTAAATCTACTCTGCTCAGAGCCATAGAATTAGGAGTTTACAACCAAATTCCTCAAGATGGACGAGAATTTGTAGTTACTAATCCTGCTGCGGTTAAAATACGGGCTGAAGATGGACGTAGCATTGTAGGAGTAGATATTTCTCCGTTTATCGACCATTTACCCCAAGGACGTTCTACAACTAGTTTTTCTACTACCAATGCCAGCGGCAGCACCTCTCAGGCGGCAAATATTATCGAAGCTTTAGAAGCAGGTGCCAAATTACTTTTAATTGACGAAGACACTTCTGCAACTAACTTTACTATTCGCGATCGCAGAATGCAGGCTTTAATCGCTAAAGAAAAAGAACCCATTACCCCTTTTATCGATAAAGTACGGCAACTCTATAACGACTATGGCGTATCGACAGTTTTAGTTATGGGGGGCAGTGGTGATTATTTTGAGGTTGCAGATCCGGTAATTGCGATGGAAAACTTTGTGCCTTATGAAGTTACAGAAAAAGCTAAAGCGATCGCGCAACAGTATGCTACAGATAGACAAGCCGAGGGTGGAGATAATTTTGGCAAGATTAGCCCCAGAATACCGCTACCAGACAGTATAAATTCCAGTAGGGGTAGAAAAGAAGTTAAGTTAACAGTTCGTGATGTTAATAAAATTGTTTTTGGCACCGAAGATATCGATCTTTCTGCCGTAGAACAACTTGTCGATGCAGGGCAGTTAAAAGCGATCGCCCGAGCTATAGTTTATGCTAAAGAAAATTATCTCGATGAAAAACTTACCGTATCCGAAATTTTAGATAAGGTTATTAACGATATTACTTATAAAAGTTTGGATGCGATCGCTAATTTTCCTCAAGGTGACTTAGCTTTGTTTCGTCGCTTCGAGCTAGCAGCAACCTTAAATCGTTTGAGAAGTTTAAAAGTTGCAGAGTAAAATTATGATATTTTCCTAGCTATATTAACTACATTAACTACTTTGACGAGAAGGAACAGTACAAAGGTCGGCGTTCTCTCGAATGCAAGTTTCAAAAGCTGCCTTGACTTCCTCAAAGGAGAAAAGGTTTAATTATATTTATTTGTGCAAGAAGTCTATTCTATTTACAAACTTTAGTCATTTTTGTTGTGGTGGTTTTCTAACAATTCTCGTTCTTCTTCAGATTGAGCCGAAAATTCTTTTAATAGTTCTACATACCGTGTAAGTGTAGCATCGCTTTCTTCAGCAGTCGAATGCGACCGAGAGCGTATTTGCCAAACGCTTAATCCAACTAAAGTTAATCCGATTATCAAACCAAAGATGACTTCCATAAAAAGGGAATGATTTAAACAACAATATGTTTTCTGGCTCTGTCTTTATCCTCAATAGTTCCCAAATATTGAGTTTTAATAAACCTGTAATGCCAATTAATTTTTTGGTGTTGGTAAATAGAGAAGGCTGATTGAGAAATTATGTTACTCAATAGTTTAAATTTTCGTAAACATTTGCATCAAAAGCATGACGCAATCACCAACGCCAATTTTTTAATTTTTAGATGACTACAGATTAGTACGGATTGGTATTGTTATTTTTTAAACAAGTTAAAAAATTTACAGGAAAAAAATTGATGTTATTTGATGATTGTTAATATGGTAAGCTGCTTGACACACGAGTTTACTGTAGTTTTTTATGTTCCAAGGTAATGAAGCTAGGACGATAAAAAGCACCAATTGGCGAGGTTATCGAATTGCGGCTTGGATAGGACAGTTTTTGCTAGCGATTGCTACTGCAATTGTGTGGGTTCGCGTTGGCTGGCAAGCAGCAATTATCTTATTAGTTTTTTTAATTGCCTCGTTTATTTTTGTCTTAAAGGATCGCCAGTTACCTACTTTATTTGACTTGTTATTTGTAATAGCAGCACTGCTTAATGCTGGTGGCTGGATTGGATTATTTTATCAACCAGGACCTTATGATGAAATCGTACATGGCTATACCACTTTTTCTATCACTCTAGCAGTTAGTTTTATCGTCTATCACTCAATGCTGTCAGTATTTCGCAGTCACCGTCTGCTGTATATTGTGACAATTATTTCTTTTGGCATTGCGATCGGTGCGCTGTGGGAAATATTTGAATGGGTTACTGCAACTATCAACTCTCTAGACGATACTATTGTAGATCTAATTATGGATACTATTGGAGCCATAGTAGCATCTCTATTGAGCTTATGGGCTTTACAAGAGCAAACTAAATCTCGCTCTTCTAACTTAGATGTCTGATAATTAACTATACCATTTACTACTGCGATGGAGTAACATCGGAACGCCTGAGCAGATAAGATTCATCTACTAAAGTGCGATAAACTCCTTTGATGTTGAGAGGTAGCCATTCTTCATACATAGGTAAGTCGCGATAGTCGTCGAGCCGAATTTCTTGCTGAAGCGTGGCGAGATCTTTGCCAGCCAGGATGCCATCTCGAACTGAATTGTAGAGTGTCTGAAGATAGCTAAGATACCGCTTTATGTCTTCTTTTTGACCTATTTCGGCATGTCCCCCTACAAAAATGTCGAAATCCATGTTTAATACTTCTTGGGTAGAATCAATCATTCCCTGAATATCGTAACCCTGAAGATCTTTATAAGGCATTCGTCCTAGAACGATCCAATCGACTACATGTAAAACACCAGCAGGTTCAAACAGCATTGAAATTGAGCCGCGCCCATTGTTTCTGCCGTGATAGCGTAAGCGGACGAGATTGTTATCAATATAAAGCACCATTTCATCTTCAAAAACTAGATTGGGAATTCGAGTTTTTGCTAAGGTACGTACTAAGTCTTCACGTGCTAGTTGATGGGAAACAAACTGAACGCCTTCTCCATCGAAAACTTCTCCACCATATACATGGTCTGGATGATTGTGGCTATAAACGACATAGCGAATTGGTTTATCAAAACGCTTAGCTAATTCTTGCTTCAGCCAGGTAGCCGCCTCTTTGTTTATCGGGTCGCTTACGACTATTCCCCCATCAGTCTCCATAAATACGGAACGATAATTTCCTGCGGTGAAACGGTAAACGTTACCGCGAATTCGCTCGATTTGATAATTTTGCGCCAGGGTAGGTTTGCCAGTAGTAAACAGTAGCAGTAGCCCCAGACCAATACTAACGAGCTTTGTATGGTAGTAATTTTTCATCAGTGCTGCGTCTAAAATTTGTAGCTATTCATAGTCTGGCATGAGAGGAAAAGAAGTCCTAATACTTTCGGGAATAGCTCGAGGTCGTCCGCTGCTATTGATGAAAACCCAATCTGTCTCACCTCTGGCGAGAAGCCTGCCGTCAGATAGCCACACGAATTTGTAGCGACGCAGAGATCTAACTCGTCGCAAATTCACTACCCAGGTAATAATTGCTATTTCATTGCCAGCAAAAGCAGGACTCATATATTCAATTTGATGCGATCGCACTACCCAGGTGCATCCAACAGACTGCATTGCCGCTGTGCCTCCTGTGGCATCAGAATGGCGAATAGCAACATCCTGCATCCACTGGATATAAAATACGTTATTAACGTGACCATTTCGATCGATTGCGCTATGAGGAACGACGAATTCATGGCGAAAGATAGCTTGAGACTCAAATTTTGTATCGTTCATAATCTCGAATTGTCAACCAACAAAACGCATCAATTCTGCATTTAATTTTTCTCTTTCATCTAAAAATATTCCATGACCGCTATTTTCAAAATGAATTAGCTGCGAGTCTTTAATTGCTTTGTGGTTTACTTCCGCAGTTATCTTTATAGGTGCGGAACTATCGTAAACGCCGTGCATAATTGCTGTTGGTACTTCAATTTTAGCTAGATTAGGGCGTAAGTCAGCATCGCGTAAGGCAATCAAAGTCTTGACTGTAGCATGTGGCGATGCTTGCATGGCAATACTAGTAAACCAACTGGCAAGAGCGGAACTAATTGGTTGGCAAAATATTCCTTTACTAAAATCAGCAAGTGTTTGTGGTCTATCGGCATAAAGCTTATCGAGAAAATCATTATAAACTGCCTCGTCTCGCCCTTGAGGAAAGTCTGGCTTTTTGGTCAAACATGGGGTAGACGCGCTGAGTAGTGCGAGTTTGGTAACTCTCAAGCCCAAATATTTGCCCATATAGCGTACTGCTACTGCACCCCCCATTGAAAAGCCAACCAAAGTTATAGCTTGTAAATCTAGAGCCTCAAAAACCAGATGCAAATCGTCTGCAAAAACGTCAAAGTTATAGTCTTCATAAGGTTGGTCTGATTTTCCATAACCACGTAGGTCGATGCCAATACAGCGATATCCGTGTTTGAGCAAAGGCAAATACTGATACTCAAATATTTCATGACTATAGGGCCAACCGTGAATAAAAACAATTGGTTTTCCAGTCCCCCAATCTCGAACAAAAACTCTTACATCTGGTTCGACCTGAATGTATTGCATCGAGCCTCTTATTTAGATCGTGTGGTAATATTGCGATCGCTGATTTAGAATATCACAAAAAACCGCTGGCATTTCGCTCTGGTGTTAATAAGTCAAACAAATGCTATTTAAATTTTATAAATTAACTTGCGATCGTCAAGCTAGATCTATCTAACTTGTTATATCATTTCGGTTGGGATTATTGATGTAGGCAAAGATTATTGATATAGGCAAAATAGCTGGTTGTATACATTTAGGCAAGCAAACACAAATTTCTTTTAGCGAGCGATGGCTTTAGAAAAACTGGAAACGAAAGCTTTCATAAAAAAATACGCAAAATTATTACTAGGAAAGTCTATTCTGGGAAAGAAGTTAATTCTTTTCTATAGCTTGAGGCTTTATCTAGAAAGAATTGGATATTTGAAAAGTTTTACTGAAGGATTACCCGTAGCTCGAGACGGTAGTTGCTTGCCTTGGTTTACTTATTCCATGATTTCTTTCCTGAGCGGGAAAATACGTTCTGATATGAGAGTATTTGAATACGGTAGCGGTCACTCAACTTTGTGGTGGAGCGATCGAGTTTCTAGTATTATCTCCTGCGAACACGATCTTGACTGGTACAATTATTTAAAACAGAAAATTCCGCCAAACGTAACCTACATATATTGTCCGCTAGATCGTGGCGGCAAATACTCTCAAACTATTTTAAAACACTCCAAAAAATTTGATATCGTCGTTATTGACGGTAGAGATAGAATCAATTGTGCTAAAAACGCACTAAAAGCATTAAAAGATGATGGCGCGATCGTTTGGGATAATAGCGATCGGCAGCAGTATCTCGAAGGTTACGCTTATCTTATCGAACGTGGTTTCAGGCGTATAGATTTTCAAGGTCTAGGACCAATAGGTACTCGCGAATGGTGTACTTCAATTTTTTATCGCGACAATAACTGTTTTAAAATTTGATAATTTAAATTTGTTTACTACCCACATCTAAAACAAGATCGTATACGCATTATTTAAATTTATAGCTGTGACAATTGCTAATCAAACCGCATCTAGTTTCAAACCAAGAATTCTAAGATATCGATTTGAGGAAACAGGCAATAGGTAATAAAGTATTAAAAATAAAACTCCAGTTTTCAAATTAGACGGGGATTATATTTTTCTTTAAACCTTACCTATTAAATGTTCTAATAAAATTTTACTACCAATTAAAATTAATATCGCACCTCCTGCAAATTCGACCTTGTTTTGATGTAAGTTGCCAAAATAGTGACCGAGACAAACGCCGATGGCAGATAAATTAAAAGTAATAACGCCAACAACTACAGCCGTTAACATAATTTGTATTTTTAATATTGACAAGCTAATTCCTACAGCTAAAGCATCAATGCTAGTAGCAATAGATAAAGCTATCAAAGTATAAACTTCTAAGGGATTGAATTTAGACTTTTTGTCTTCTTCTTGATTCGATTCATAAATCATCTTGCTTCCTAAAACAAACAAAAGTCCAAAAGCCAACCAATGATCGATCTCTGAAATAAACTCTCGAAAGCTTAGACCTATCAGCCATCCTCCAAAAGTCATTAAAAATTGAAATACACCAAAGAAAACAGCAATTTTAAGAATTTTGTTTAATTTTAAATATTTAATTGTAAAACCACTAGCGAGAGAAACAGCAAAAGCATCAGCAGCTAATCCTAAAGCCAAAATAACTATTGTAAAATTCATCATTGTTTAAACTATAACTCTATTAATTTCATGTTTTATTCATTTTTTTGTCACTTTTTGTTCATATTTTTGTCTAACAGTTTACTAACAAAAATATTATATCTGACAATCGTAAAAAGCTCAAATTCAGCAGAAGAAATTTAATTATTTTAAGCAGTGATTTATTAAATAGCTTATAAAAAAAT
Organism: Myxosarcina sp. GI1; assembly: GCF_000756305.1. Classification (NCBI taxonomy): domain Bacteria; kingdom Bacillati; phylum Cyanobacteriota; class Cyanophyceae; order Pleurocapsales; family Pleurocapsaceae; genus Myxosarcina; species Myxosarcina sp. GI1. Next base: position 85,806 of record NZ_JRFE01000026.1, on the reverse strand, counting down.
GATGACAATACCTTAATTTATTAAATAATTTTCTTTTACTATTAAATAACAAAGCAAATAAATAAACTTAGATATAAAAAATGATGTTTTTTTATTTTTGCTATTTCTTAAATCTTAATATTAGACGAGCTTGTTTGTTCAAATCTGTATGTATAAAAACCTTGAAATTATTAATCATTTAAATTAAATCGATAGCATTTGTAACTTATGATTGTTACCCTAGAGATAGCACCCAATTTTTTTATATAGTAAAGCTTTGTCTTGTGAGTAATAAATAGAAGTTAAAATTAATAGATTTCTCGAACACTCTATATCGGTAGCTCAAATCAGAAATTACTTCGCAATCTTTCATTATCGGTCAAAGTATTGCAAATATACATAATCATCTCAGCTATGAAAATCAATTTAAAAATTTGGCGACAGGCAAAACCCAAACATAAAGGACAATTTGCCGTTTATACTCTCGATAACGTTTATCCAGAGATGTCTTTTTTAGAGATGCTGGATGTTTTAAACGAACAGTTAATCGTCAGTAACCAGGAACCTGTAGAATTTGACAGCGACTGTCGCGAGGGAATTTGCGGTTCTTGTGGGTTGATGGTTAATGGTATCGCTCACGGCAAACAGCAGCTTACTGCCGTCTGTCAGCTACATATGCGCTCTTTTAATGATGGGGATACGATTATAGTAGAACCTTGGCGCGCTAAAGCTTTTCCCGTAATCAAAGACTTAGTAGTCGATCGCTCGGCTTTCGATCGCATTATGGCAGCAGGAGGCTATGTATCTGTAAATACTGGTGCGGCACCCGATGCTAATTCGCTTCCCGTAGCCAAACCAAATAGCGATCGCGCTTTTGACTATGCTGCCTGTATCGGTTGTGGTGCCTGTGTTGCTTCCTGTCCCAATGCTTCGGCATCTTTGTTTACTGCTGCCAAAATTTCTCACCTGGCATTGCTCCCGCAAGGACATCCAGAACGCCAACAAAGGGTACTAAATATGACCGAACAAATGGCAGAAGAAGGTTTTGGCGATTGTTCTAATCATGGTGAGTGTCAGGCGGTATGTCCCAAAGGTATTTCTATTGATGCGATTTCCGCTATGCGTCGGGAGTATATCAACGCTCAATTTTAAGGATCCAGACAACAGAATTTTTACCGTTGCCAATACTTACAAGCAGTGTAAGCTAAAGTAACTACCCCTGTAACAATTGCCGATTCATCAATTTCAAACTTAGGGTGGTGCAGGGGATAGTTAGGGCGATCTTGATGTCCTACTCCCAAACGAAACATACAGCCAGGAGCGCGATCTAAATACACGGAAAAATCTTCTGCGCCTAAAGACGGTTCGGGAAGAATTTTTACGTATTCATTGCCCCAGGCTTCAATACTGGCGGTTTCTAGGATTTGAGTCAGGGTAGGATCGTTTTGTACTGAAGGAACGCCCCGACGATAATTTACTTCGCATTTTGCTCCGTAAGTAGCGCAGATGTGAGTAGCAATATTTTCAATCCACTGAGGTAAACTGGCGTGGCTTTCTGGATGTAGCGATCGCACCGTACCAACCATTCTCACGCGATCGGCAATAATATTGGGTGCAGTACCTCCTTCAATTTTGCCAAAAGTCAGCACGATTGGATGTAGGGGATTTTGGGTTCTGCTAATTGCCTGTTGTAATGAGGTGATTATCTGCGCGGCAATCCAAATTGAGTCGATCGCCTGATGTGGACGCGCTCCGTGTCCCGATTCTCCTCGAATAATAATTTCTATATCGTCAGCAGCCGATGTCAAAGCACCATAGCGAACTCCTATATGACGCGCCTGAACTGAGGGATACACATGAACGCCATACACCGCATCTACACCTTCCATAGCACCATCTTTTACCATCCACTGCGCTCCACTAGCAATTTCTTCTGCTGGTTGAAACAAAAAGCGGGTATTGCCTGGTAGTGGTTCTGACAGTTGCGATAAAATCATTGCCGTTCCCAAACCTATAGTGGCATGAACATCATGACCACAAGCGTGCATAATACCTGGTTTGCGGGAAGCAAATTCTAACTCAGTTAGTTCCTCTATTGGTAAGGCATCCATATCCGTACGGATTGCCAATGTTCGGGGGTCTGCACCTTTTCCCGCTAATTCTCCAATTACTCCTGTCTTACCTACTCCTTCCCTAATTGAAATTCCACAAGAAGATAAAACACCAGCAACATAGGCAGCAGTTTGATATTCTTGCCCGCTTAGTTCTGGATGAGCGTGAATGTGACGGCGAATTTCTAATAATCTAGGAGCAAAAGCTTCGGCAAGGTTTTTTATTTCAGAGAGCATTGACAAATAATTTTTGGGTTGAGACGGCAATCGCATCATCAAACAGAATTCAAGATTTTGGCGATATCGTCTATATCTTTACTTAAAAGAATTATAACTATAGTTAGTTTTCTATTGCTTATTGCCGTCTTAGTGCGCGTTCCGCAGCCCGCGCTCGCCTATTGCCTCGAACAGACAATTTAAAAATTACAGGAACGAGATACTTATTCTTGAGCCACCAAAATTGCCGTAATGTTATCAGAACCACCTGCTTGCTTAGCAGCAGCAATTAGCTCTTTTACGGCTGCTTCAGAACTTATTTTTTGACTTAAATAGCTTTCAATTTTATCATCGGGTACTTCTTCGGTAAGACCATCGCTACAAATTAACAGGCGATCGCCAGATTTTAGATCTATTTCTCTAATGTCAATACGATGTAAATCCTTACGTCCCAAACACTGAGATAAAACGTGTCGCCAGGGATGAAATTTTGCCTGTTCCTTATTAATTTCGCCAGCTTTAAGAGCCAAACCAACCCAGGTGTGATCTTCTGTAATTTGTTCGATACACGAGTCGCGCCAGCGATAGAGACGAGAATCTCCTACATGAGCGCACCAAGCTTTTTCCTGTCGAAAAATAGATACTACTACTGTAGTGCCCATGTCTCCACGTTCGGGATGCTGTTGCTGATCGGCTAAAATTTCCTGATTGGCTTTTTCGATGGCTTCTTTTAGCAGCACTTCAGATGACACTGTCGAATCCCAGTTAGCAGCCAGAAAAGCTTTGATTTCCTCAGTAGCAATTTTGCTAGCTTCTTGTCCGCCAGCATGCCCTCCCATACCGTCAGCTACGATACAAAAACGTCCTAAGTCGTCTATATGGTAGTTATCTTGGTTGACCGTTCGTACAATCCCCGTGTCAGTAAGACCTGTAAAGTGACGTTTCATAAACAATTAGTCAATAACAAAACAATAAAATTAATACTCCTCTAAAACATGCGGTCGATGCGATCGAGACGCTTGACTAGTCTTAGCCAAGCCCAACCAGGTATTAATGCTAATATAGCAGCGATTATTGCAAGTGGCTCGTATTCACCAATCAAAAGTAAAGTTGCCGATACAATCAAGGCTCCAAACAACAAAGCATAGTTAGTACATAGTTGAACTGCACCCAAGCGTCGTAATACTCGTTCTGACTCTATAGAACGAACGCGGAGTCTTAAGTCTCCTCGTTCTAACTTATCTATAGTATCGTCAATTCTTCTGGGTAATCCCAAAGCCGTACTGCCCACGCGAGCCGCCTGTTTGCCTAACTCGTCAAATATAGTATTGCCGTCACCATTAGTATTAGTCATAAGCTGCATTGCATAAGGTTGAGCTACTTCCATAAAATTAAATTCAGGATCTAAACCTTTACCTACTCCTTCTAAAGTCGAAAATGCTCGCATTACAAAGGTAAAAGTTGCTGGAAAGCGAAAGGGTTGTCCGTAAGCAATTTGGTAGAGATCTTCGCTAATTGCATCTACGGACTGCTGCTCAAATGGCTTATCCATAAAATTATCCAGCATAAATTGCACCGATCGCCGTACGGGAGTCATATCGCCAGTTGGAGCTAATGCCCCAACTTCAATTAGCGATTGAACTACTAAGTCGCCATCTTTCTGGGCAATACCAAACAAGGTATCGAGCAACTTCTCGCGAATATTGTTTTTAATTTGCCCCATCATGCCAAAATCGTAAAAAATCAGCGCGCCTTCGGGATTGACTGCAATATTACCAGGGTGGGGATCGGCATGAAAAAAACCACTATGAAGTAGTTGCTGTAAATAAGCTTTTGCTCCCAATCTCGCTAGTACTTTGCGGTCTAAACCTGCCGCTTCAATTGCCTCATAATGGCTAATTTTAATTCCTGGCAAATATTCCAAAGTCAGAACTTTTGGTGAAGTGTATCTCCAATGTACTCGCGGAACTTTGACCCAGTCTGCATGGCGAAAGTTACGGCGAAACGTATCGGCATTGCGTCCTTCATTTAAGTAGTCGGTTTCTTCCCAAAGAATGCGACAGCACTCTTCATATATTCCCAGCCAGTCTCTACCTCTACCCCATTCGGGATGATGGTGAAAATAGCGTGTAATCTGCTTTAAAATTGCTAGATCTACGGTAAAAAGTTGTTTTAAACCAGGTCTTTGCACCTTAACTACTACTTCTTCGCCACCGTGCAATTTAGCTTTGTGCACCTGTCCCAAACTCGCTGCTGCCAGGGGTGTAGGATCGAAGTTGAGAAACAATTTAACGATTGGTTTGCCCAAGTCTGCTTCGACAATTTCTGTAACTTGTTCGTAGGCAAAAGCTGGAACCCGGTCTTGTAATTTGGAAAGTTCTTCTACGTACTCAATAGGAAATAAATCGGCGCGAGTTGAAAAAAGCTGTCCGACTTTGATAAACGTAGGTCCTAATTGTAAAAAACTCTCGCGAATCCAGTTTGCCTGCACTTTTCTTCTTGCTGAGAGTTTTTCTGGAGTAAAGCCACCTGGATAAGTCCATTTTTGATTGCTGCGCCAAAATCTAAACAAAAAAGACAGCACAAACAGCCAAATATCTATCCTGCGGCGAAGGGGAGAATATTTTCGCTTATTCCAACGATAGGATTTTTGAGATTTGACTATTGGTTTATTGGGCTGTTTTTCGTAGAATTGAGTATCGATAGCTTCTATTTTGGTCGAAGAGTGAGCCTGTTGGCTCTTATCTCTAGCTATTGAATTTCGATCGGAAGAGACAGAAGACACAGGGTTATTTAACAGAAAATTAACTGTAATATTATGTTTTAATTAGGCAGAATGGTTTGATGCTCGAAGATGGCTTTGTTGTTTTAATCGATCGACGTGGAGCAATTTACTCCATGTTAAATCTCATTTAAAAAAAATAACTTGTGGCTTCTAAGAGCATTGCCATATTTAGGCGACATCACGATGTTGTTTTAATTCCGCTCTGACGCTGGCAATTTCGGCTCTCAGTTTATCGAGCATAGCTTGCAGGTCTCCTGAATAGAGATCGCTATTGGAGTTAGTAACGGGGCGATCGCTACTAACGTTGCTGACATCGGTAGTGCCAGGTGAATTCGCCGCTATGTTTTCGGCGCGTAATTCTACTTCTTCAATAAACTCTCTGAGATTTTCTCGCTGTTGGGCATCAAACTTACCAAGTTCGCTCATAGCGTTGGCAAATGAATCTTCTAGCTTTTCACTCAAAACTTCAGCTAAAGCTCTGCCAAAAAAAAAGGCGTTAGTGACCGTATTGCTCATAAGATAAATTATTTAAATAGCTTCAGGAATAGGTTGTATCTTCTAGAGAAGTTAAATGCTCTATTAAAGATATTTATTTTTTATTTATATTATGACAGTAAACCTGGGGATATTTTAGCCGATCGACCAAAATATCGAAACTAAATAAATTTTTAATGGGTTTTTATGAGAATTCGCTTTTTAACGGGAGTAATTTTAGTGGCGATCGCCTTGAGTTTCATCCTAATTACACCAGTGCGATCGCAACGACCTTTTTTACCCCAACTTAATTGGCAGACTTTGAGATCGCTCCAGGATCGAGAAGATGCTTTGATTTCAGGTTGCGTACGCCTCGACGGACGTTGTCTGTTTAAAATTTTCGACCGTCAGGCTAATTTACCCCATCGTATTCAATATATAGAGGAACGTATAAGAGAAGTCAGTCGAGATTATTTTAGCGTTGATGATGAGAGCAAACTGAATGTATTTTCAGAAACCGACGAAAATCGCTCCAATATCAAGATCGCTATTGGCGATCGCCAACCGAGAACGATTTTTACATTATACGAGCGCGATGCCGATCCCAGGGGAGTATTACTAGGGGAACGAGCCAGAGAAATTGCCACCGATATCCAAAAGGGAATTATCAAAGCTAAAGAAGAAAGGCAGAAATCGTATCTAATCGAAAAATTTCAGATTGCTATTGGCATTGCAGTTGTGGCTTTATTAAGTGGTTTGGCGGTCTTTAACGAACAAAAAAGTCAGCAAAAAGCTAAAAAAAGGCTAAAATCTCAGCAAAATACCGTTTTTTCTTCCGTAGGAATTCATCTAACTCAAAAACAAAAACTCAATATCCGAGAAATAAAATACCGTCTGTTGCAGTGTACGCAAATAGCTATTTGGCTGGGAGGGTTGTTATTAATTTTAGAATTATTTCCCTACACCCGTTCGGCTCGCTTGTGGATAGTTACTTTAATACGTATTCCTCTCAGAATTGCTGTTGTCGGGTTTCTGACTTATGTTTTGATTCGTCTGAGTTACGCACTGATTGCCAAAATCAACCGTAGCTTTACTGAAAACTATGTAATGAATCGAGATAGTCGCCAGCGTATGCAGTTACGAGTTGCGACAATTGCTCGCTTGGTTGGCGGTATTATTACGGTTTTTTGGGTAATCTTGGGATTTATTGTCGCCATTACCGTTATTGGTATTGACGTGACTCCTTTACTGGCTGGTGCGGGAATTTTGGGTTTGGCATTTTCCTTTGCTTCGCAAAACTTGATTAAAGATGCTCTAAATGGTTTTTTTATTATTCTGGAAGATCAGTATGCCGTCGGCGATATAGTTAATATTGGCGAGTTCGGCGGTCAAGTGGAAAATCTCAATTTAAGAATTACTCAGCTTAGAGATGCCGAAGGGAGATTAATTACCATACCCAATAGCGAAATCAAAACTGTTGCCAATTTATCCAGTCAGTGGTCGAGAGCCGATGTTAATATTCCGATTGCCTATCAAACTGAAATCGATCGCGCTTTAAAGTTAGTTGCTACGGTAGCAGAAGAAATAATCGCAGATGGCAATTGGCAAACCAAAATTTTGGAAACTCCCGAAGTATTAGGTGTAGATAATTTTGGCGATCGCGGCGCGATGGTTCGCGTCTGGATTAAAACCCATCCTTCCAGGCAATGGGAGGTAGCACGCGAGTTTCGTCGTCGCATTCAAAATACTTTTCGACAGGCTGGTATTTCTATTGCCGTACCCCAGCGTCAAATTTGGTGGGAAAATTCAGCCGCAAAAATTCACGACAACAATAACAATATGTAGGCGCGACAGAAGCCAACCTTGAGATTGACAATTAAATTTACAGACGCTAATCCGTTGAGATGTTGTTTAAAAAATTACGCTCGCGAGTTCTGGTTGATTATACTTAATATATAGATATTTACAAAACACAACAAAACTTTATTTCGTTTAGTTAGCTATTTTTTTGAGGCTAACTTCAAATTATTTTCATCTACAAAATCGAACTAATAAACATTTATGCAATCGACTCCGAACATAGATCAATTTGTCCCCGACTCTTTAACTAAAGTCGCGTACCAAGGCTTTCAAGAAAGTAAGAAAGTTTTTGGTTTTGCTCATAAACTCGTGAGCGATCGCCTGACTGATACCTTTGTACCCGAACGCTACCATAAAAGCCAACCGCTTTCACCTCAAATTTTGGAAAAACTCCAGCAAAGACTAAAAAAGCTAGAAGAAATTGACTGGCAGGAGGCGCGACAGGGAATTTATCCTACCAGCTTGCTATTCGATAATCCTTGGTCGGATTTCTTTCGCTATTATCCCGAAGTATGGTTAGATATGTTCAAAATCTGGGATAGATTAAAAACCAGAGAATATCAGCAATTTGACGCTAAAATCGACCGAGAAGGATATCCTTCCTATTACTTACAAAATTTTCACTATCAAACAGATGGCTATCTTAGCGATTTATCTGCCAATCTTTACGATCTTCAGGTAGAGATTTTGTTTAACGGTTCGGCAGATGCGATGCGTCGGCGAATTATCGCTCCTCTGAAACAAAGTTTGACTGCTTTTGATGTTCCCCCACAACAGCAAAAAATTCTCGATCTTGCTTGTGGTACTGGTCGTACTTTGAGAATGATTCGCGGTGCGTTACCAAAAGCAGCTTTATTTGGAGTCGATTTATCTCCTGCTTATTTACGAAAAGCCAATCAGTTACTTTCAGAAATTCCTGGAGAACTACCGCAGTTGTTAAAGGCTAATGCCGAAGAATTACCTTATTTAGACAATTACTTTCATGCTGTTACTTCGGTGTTCTTATTTCATGAGTTGCCTGGTGATGTTCGCCAGCAGGTAATTAACGAGGCATTTCGGGTGATTCAGCCTGGAGGTACGTTAGTTGTCTGTGATTCTATGCAGGCAGATGATTCTCCCGACTTTAGAGTGATGATGGAAAACTTTCCTGCTATCTTCCACGAACCTTATTACAGACACTACACTACTGACGATTTGCAAGAGCGATTGACAAACGCGGGATTTACTGAGGTTCGAGTCACAAATCATTTTGTTAGTAAGTATTGGGTAGCTCGCAAACCAATGGCATCTGGTTAAAAGTTTGTATTCTAACTTAGTCGTTCTTATACTTAAGCTCGCTGACGCGAGCTTAATTTGTATTTTGTAAGCTTTAGTTTTTATTACGTAAAGTGTGTAGCCGATCGCCTCGCGTTAAAATATAATTTACAGGTCGCCAAATCATTTAGACAATCTTACCAGAGAGCACTTATAGCCGTGAACGATCGCTTTCTACAAATGTTTCGATATAACGCCAATACTTCAGGGCTTGGTTGCGGGTTGAGCTTTATTTTAATTGCTTTTCTTTTAGCGTCAGTAGGTTTGGGGTGGGTAGTCAACGGATTTTTAATCTTGTTGTGCGTATTGCTAATCACACCGATTATTGCTTTTTGGGGCTTTCAATGGTGGCTCAAACGCAAATTAGTCCAAGATGAATGTCCTGTATGTAGCTACGAATTTACTGGATTTAAAAACACGGAATTTAGATGCCCTAGCTGTGGAGAGGCGCTGCAAGTAGAATCAGATGGTTTTAGCCGTATTACTCCTCCTGGCACTATTGACGTAAATGCAGTGGAAGTTTCACCCCAACAGATTGAAGAAAATACTTACAACGAATAAGTGTTTAATTTCTGGTAGAAATATCTAGAGTAAACTGGTAGTTTTCTCCCAAGCGATCGCCTACATAAATTTGATATTTTCCTGCTTCCCAAACTCCAGAAATTTCTGGCTGCAATCGAGATGCTTCTCCCAGAACGCAAAAACGATCTTCAGGCTTTGGTCCTAAAACCAAAAGCGTTGGTTGTCCGCCAGAAGTCTGCAAGGTAAGACGCATATAGTCAACTCTTTCTGGAATGTTAAAAGTATGATTTGGTGTATTGGCAATAAAACCGCAACCCTTGCTATCAACCGAACCGCCTGAAAGTCCACTAATAGTTTCTCGAACTGTACCGTCTATTTTTGTTTGAGCAAAGACAGATAAACTATTGCTATCTTCTCCAACACCAACAACAAAAATGCCGATTGCTATAGCTATTGATTTAATAATACTGTCATGAAGCAGTTTCATAAAAAAAATCTTAAAAGTCAAAAAATTTTTACTAAAAATATACTAAATTTGCTAGTAATTTTAATAAATTTGTATTTATATTCTACAAAACCCAAACACTATAAGTGCGCTAATTGTTCCAGTTTGTAGACAGTCATAAATATTTTTTGACAATCTTTTTAGAACGAGCAAATTGAGTCGTTTTATCGTAACATAAAATAATTATTTAACCTTTGACGATAACAATTTAAATTCTCGTTACAAGACTGAATTTTGACGGTTGATAATACTTATAATTATTTGCTCGCTCTCTCTAATATTTGCTGCTAATAAACATCTAGTAACTGTAGTAATAAAAACGCAGTTTGCTGGTTTGAGTTTTGTGGTCAATAATGGAAACAATTTAGATGATAGTTAGCGACCGCAGGAGACTTTTTGACAAATTTACGCTTATCTAGCTACAACTTTATCAAAACTTTAAGCTAACTCCCTAATTTATCGTTTATAAAGAATTTAGACCAAAAAATGTCAGAAAAGTTTTTTAGAACCAGCAGTCAGGGCAATATAAGTTAAAATCGTACTTCAAGCAGTCTACATAAAAATGACCAATATACAAACAGATAAACTTGCATACGAGCGTGCCAATAATACAGAACGAAGAGAAGCAATTGATGTCAACGTAGAAAGCTATTTACGAAAACTTAGAAGGCGTTGGCTACCGGCTTTGGGAGTATTTTTATTGACGATTGGTGCGACAGCTTTTTTAAGCACTTTATTAAAAGAGACCTATAAATCTGAAGGCAAAATATTATTTAAACAAAATTCTATTGATAACTTAACGGGATTGGGAGGAGAAACGCAGCAATTAAATTCTTTATTAAATAATCAAACACCTTTAAGCACGGAAAAACTGCGGCTAGTTTCCGAGCCAGTTTTGCAGCAAACTATCGATAGTTTAAAACTGGAAGACAAAGAGGGAAAGCCGCTCGATATCAAAGCTCTGAAAGACAGTTTAGATGTAGAGATTGTTGGTGGAACTGACGTAATTTCTATTTCTTACGAGCATCCAGACCCCTACCGAGCTGCTAAAGTAGTCAATACTTTAATGGATACTTATATTCAAGAACAAATTCGCAGCAATCAAGCCGATACAGTCAATGCCGATAGCTTTATTAATAACCAGATTCCCAAAGTTGAAACCAAACTCAAAAATATCGAATCAAACTTACAACAATTTTACGAAAAAAACCAAGTTATCGATCTTCAAGAAGAAAAAAGAAATTTGGTCAACGATCTCGGTACGCTAAACCGTCAGATTTCAACGACTGGAGCGGAGTTACAGGGAACGCAAGCACAAGCATCGAGCTTGCAGAGTCAACTAGGCTTAAATTTGAAACAGGCGATCGCTGCCAATCAATTAGGCAGTACTCCTACCGTGCGCAGTATTCTAGAACAGTTAACCACTACCGAAAGCCAACTGGCACAAGAACGCCAACGATTTAACGACAATCATCCTAGCGTTCAAAGCCTGTTAGAGAAAAAAGGTTATTTAAACCAACAACTTCAGCAGTTGGTTACTAAGTATGTAGGAACAAAAGTTTCTGAAGGCTTATTAGAAAGCGATCGATTAAAAGAAAATCAGTTAGAAAAATTTATCAATTTAAAAATAGAGGAGCTTAGTCTTCAAACCCAACTTTCCGCTTTATACAATTATCAAAAAGCATATTTAGATCGAGCCAAACAGTTGCCAAAACTAGAAAAAACAGAACAAGAGTTGCTACGTGAAGTAGAATCGGCTCGTAAAACCTACGAAACTCTTTTAGGCAATCAGCAAGAACTACAGTTATTAGTCAATCAACAAACTGGTAATGCCGAAGTAATCGAACTTGCTAGAGTTCCAGAAGAAGGTTCTACTGGCAGAATGGCTTTAATGATAATGGGCGTTCTAATAGGACTGTTACTATCAAATTTAACGGCAGTTTTGTTAGAAATGCAGGATCGTACTCTCAAAACAATTCCCGAAATCAAACAGAAGTTTGCTTACAAAGTTTTAGGGATTATTCCTTTAGATTCTTTAAAGACAGATCTTGGTGGAATTATCGTTCGAGAAGAGCCAGACTCTTTTACCAGTGAAATTTACCGTATGATTCAGGCTAACTTAAAATTTCTCGATCTCAAGAGACAACCAAAAGTTATTTTGCTTACCAGTTCCGTTCCAGGAGAGGGAAAATCTACTATTGCAGCAAATCTAGCGGCAGCTATGGCTCAATTAGGTCGTCGGGTACTAGTAGTTGATGGCGATCTAAGGAAGTCTTCTCAACATCAACTGTGGCAAGTAGATAATAAGCTTGGAGTAAAAGATGCGATCGCTCATAAAACTGCTTTAGAAGAATTGGTATCCAGACCGATGAAACAGTTAGATCTGTTAACTTCTGGAGTAACTGCTCCCAATCCTCTAGCACTTTTAGATTCGGCAGAAATGAGCGAATTGGTTGCTAGAGCGAGAAAAGAGTATGACACAATTATCATTGATGCTCCTCCATTGCCAGTAACTGCCGACGTACTCACTCTTAGCAAATTAGCCGACGGTATTTTATTTGTTACTCGTCCTGGTGTAGTCGAACACGAAAGTGCCGAGCTGGCGCAAGAAACTTTGAACAATGCTAATATCGGACAAAAAGTTTTAGGCATGGTAATTAATGGAGTTAAAGCCAGCGAGTTCGATCGCTATTCTTATCATGCCAAGTACAGCAAAAACTATTTTGATAAATCTACATCCAAATCTAAAAGTAGTTCAAAAATAGCAACTGCATAAATAATCGGTTTTTTACCATACTTAACCTTAAACTTAAAACCGATAATAAATATAAATAACCATGAAGCAGCCAGTTATTGCTATTGGTTTGGATGCTGCCGAACCAAAATTAGTCGAACAGTGGATGTCTGAAGGACATTTACCCAATCTCAAACAGATTAGTCTACAAGGAACTTATAGCCGTTTAAATAACACCGTTAACTACTGCGGCATTCCTACCGAATATTCGACAACGGAACCACTATGGGCAACATTTTCGACAGGCTGTCGTGCCGATAAACTCGGCTATTGGGATACAGTTAGTTATAATCCGCAAAATTACGAAATTATTTGCGATGTAGTTAAAAGTGGCTATGACTATCGAGAGTATCCACCTTTTTACGCTTTAGGAAATGATTATAAAGTAGCGGTTTTTGATGTACCAGTAACTGTTTTATCAGAAGGAGTAAACGGAGCGCAAATTTTGGGTTGGGGGGGGCATTATCCCTATACAGTAAGCGATTCCAACCCACCAGAATTGTTTGGCGAAATTATTAATAAATATGGTAAAAATCCCGTTTTACATAATGACAATGGGCTTTGGTGGCAGCCAGAATATGTAAAATGGATTCAACAAGCAGTAGACCAGAGTATTCGGGGACATTCAGCGATCGCTCGCGAATTGCTTCAGCGCGAAGCCTGGGATCTATTTTTAATGGTGTTTGGTGAGACTCACACTATCGGTCACGATCTCTACAACCACAGTCAGCCAGATCATCCTCTCTACAGCCATCTTACTAAAAATGGTACTAAGAGCGATCCTTTACTAGCTACCTATCAAAAAGTCGATCGCGCGATTGGTGAAATTATAGCTGAAGCTCCTCACGATGCTAATATTATCTGCTTTGCCGTTCATGGTATGGCAGCTAACTTTACCGATTTACTGAGCATGGCAGTTTTACCCGAATTGCTCTATCGCTACAGTTTTGGTAAACCCGCACTGGTTTCTGGCAGACTTGACCGAACTCCCGCATCGATAACAACTAAGCCTGTAAGAAATTCTTGGCCTGGAGAAATCTGGAGTCAGATTTACGAACCCAATCCCATCAAAAAACTATTTAGAACCTGGACTCATAAAAAATTCCTTACAGGAAGAAAGCATGGACTTTTATCTCCTTATGGCTTAATGGATTATGGCACAGAACCAGAATTGGCTATGAGCTGGATGCCTGCTATGTGGTATTCGCAGCTTTGGTCGACGATGAAAGTTTTTGCCTTACCAGCATTTACCAACGGACATCTCAGAATCAACCTCAAGGGACGAGAAAGAGATGGTATTGTCGATGTTTCTGAGTATGAATCTCTGTGTAATGAATTAACAGAAATTCTCTATCGCCTACGAGATGGCAGAACGAGAAAATCTGTAGTCAAACAGGTAGTCAGAACTCGCACTAATCCTTTAGATACAAATCCCAAACTACCTGATTCCGATCTTGTCGTACTGTGGAGCGAACCTATTACCGATGTTATTGATAGTCCCGATTTAGGTCGTATCGGACCTTTAACTCATTGCCGAGCAGGAGGACACAAAAGCCAGGGATTTTTAATAGCAAAAGGGTCAAACATCTCGCCTGGTTGTAATTTGCCAGCAGCAGAAGCTGTGGACTTAGCTCCAACGATTTTAGAATTAATGGGAGCTTCAATACCAAAATATATGGATGGCAAACCTTTGTTTTTAACCTCTAAATTAACCTATTAATTAGTATTTATTTGTTGATATTTTTGGTTGAAGTTAAATAGTCAAATATTTATTAATTTTAAATTTATGTTTTGTCTGACAAATTTGCAAAATCATATGTCAAATTTGCAATATAATTTATTTCAGTTGTAAATCAAAATTAGACAAAATATTGTATATTTGATTTAGGTTTGTTCGATCGAAAATAATAACGCGCTCAATTGCCGCTCGCGCTTGCAATAAAAAGATAAGTTAAATTATGAGTTCTAAAATCTCGGTTATTATACCTGCTTACAATTGCGAACAGTACGTCGATCGAGCTATTGAATCTGTTTTAGATCAAACCTATTCTAACTTTGAAATAATAGTCATTGATGATGGTTCTTATGATAATACCTATCAAATTGCCACTAGTTATAATGACAGCAGACTTAAAGTAATTAAAAACCCAAAAAATTTAGGTGTTAGTATTAGCCGCAATCGTGGAATAGAAGAGGCTAGTGGCAGCTGGATTTCTCTTCTCGATGCCGATGATTGGTATTCTCGTACCAGATTAGAAAAACTGTTACAAGCAGCCCAAAAACATAAAGCACATTTAGTTGCAGATGACCTTTATTTGATTAATGATGGCGATCGCAATCCTTGGAGTACTTTGTTAATTGAAGGGAAACACCACATTGTATCGCCAAAAGCGATCGATGCGGTTCAGTTTGTTGAATCCGATCGCTTAAATCCAATTAATTTAGGCTCGAATTGGAGCTTTGGTTATATCAAACCATTAATCGACCGTAAATTTTTACTCGATCGCAAAATTAAGTATCGAGAAAACTTAAAGGTTGGAGAAGATTTTACTTTGTATTTAGAATGTTTGCTCCAACAGGGCAAACTTTTGTTTGTACCGCAATCTTACTACTTTTATCGTCTCAGGCAGTCCTCTCTTAGCGATCGAACTCCAACTGCTTATTTACAAGAATCTTGTACGATCGCCAGGCAATTTATCGCTAATAAAGCTTTAAAAAATAATCCTCAACTGCTACAAGCTATAGAAAAAAATTTAGTTTTATTTGAAGAAAGACTATCTTATTATCGATTTATTGAATCTTGTAAAAGCAAAAAAATGCTCGATAGCATTAAAGAAATTATACTCAATCCTTATCTTTCTAAAGACGTTATTTTAAAACTACTTGCTATTTTGAAACCCAAAATAAATTTTATTTTAACAAAAAAAAAGTCTAGTTCTCCTTTTAAAAAAAACAAGTTTTATAGTTATCGTTAAAATAGATAAGAGCGACTCACTGTTTTTAGTTTTTAAAACTATAGTATTATAGCGATCGAACAAACCTGTTTAATTCGTTTAAAAATTATTATGGCTCAGACTAATAGAAAAGCTTTAAAGTTATTTGAATTAGTTTTTTCTGTTTTTGCTTTATTTCATTTATCAGGAGCAGTTACGCCATTAATTTTAACGGGTGGTATTAGCGAAGGAGACGGTTTTAAAGTAAACGATGCCGATCTAGCTTTGAATGCTCAAATTTGTCTGCTCATTTATTTAGTAAGTTTTGTATTGTTGTCACTGCGTTGGAAAAGAGTTATTTATTACATTGCTAAAAATCAAATAATTTTATTGCTTGTAGCCATTATATGTTTATCTTACTTTTGGTCGGTATCCCCATCAGAAACTTTTAAAACCGTAATTTATGCTCTTGGAACTACTGCTTTTGGGCTTTATCTAGCTACCAGATATTCTCTTGAAGAACAGTTTAATATTTTTGCTTACACTTTCGGGCTAATGACAATTCTCAGTGGTCTATTTGCAGTTGCATTACCTCAATATGGCATTATGGGCGGTATTCATGAAGGAGCATTGCGAGGTGTATTTACTCACAAAAACCAATTTGGGGCAATTATGGTGCTAGGCGCAGTTGTTTTTTTATTAAAAGCCTTCAAAAACGAAAAAATGAGTTGGCTTTACTGGCTGTTGCTGGCATTTCTTATTGCTTTGGTCGTTTTATCTAATTCGACGACTTCTTTAGGTACACTAGGCGTCATGTTGATGCTTTGTCTAATTTATCGTATCTTTCGTTGGCGATATGAAATACTAATTTCTGCTATATTGGCTGCTACTGTTTTTGGATTTGCTGCACTTTTGTTTTTTGCAGGTTTTATTGAATCCGATTCTTTTTTTATAGCACTTGGTAAAGACGCAACTCTATCTGGTCGTACTTATATCTGGAAGTATGTCTGGGATGAAATTCAGCTTCGTCCCTGGCTTGGGTATGGTTTAGCTGCTTTCTGGAATGGTTTGGAAGGTCCTTCTGCTTACGTTCAACTAGCAATGACGGTAGAAGTTATTTATGCTCATAACGGATTTTTAGATTTATGCCTTTCTATTGGATTTGTCGGCTTAATAGTATTTTTGGCAGGATTCTTTAGTACGGGATATAGATCTTTGGCTTTATTGCGCCAAACCAATACTCCAGAAGGCTTGTGGCCGCTACTGTTTTTAACTTATATTTTGTTATCCAATATTACCGAAGGAACTATTACTACAATGAACAACTCCTTTTGGGCTATCTATATAGCAATATCTTATTCCCTAATCATAGCTAGAGATAATAAATACGCTATATATTAATAATCGCAATATAGCTTCAGCAATATGAATTTAGCAAAAGCCAAAGCAAAGGTTGTCAAATTGTTTCACAGTAATTTGGCTAAAGATACTTTATGGATGTTGTTTGCTAAATTATTTAACATAGTAATGCAGGCAGGTTATTTTATAATTGTAGCCCGCGTTTTGGGTGCCGAAAACTACGGTTCTTTTGTAGGAGTAACTGCTTTAGCCTCGATTGTTTTTCCTTTTTTGGCTCTTGGAAGCGAACATATTTTAGTTCAGCAAGTATCGACAAATAAAGCTTCGTTTAGTAATTATTGGGGCAATTGTTTACTTTTATTGGTGGCAAACGGTATTGCTGTAACAATTATTCTCTTATTACTCTCACCGCTAATTTTTGCTAAAAATATTTCTTTGTTAACAATATTAATAATACTATTAGCAGATCTGATTTTTTTGGGACTGCTTGATGTTAGCTACAAAGCTTTGACCGCCGTTAATATGCTTAATAAAGTGGCACATCTAGCCATATTTAGCACCTGCGGAAAACTGTTGGCTGCTCTTTGCCTGTGGGCTTTTTTTACCAATCCTTCTACTAATACTTGGGCCTGTCTGTATTTGATTAGTTCGATAGTTATGGGGATATTTTCAGTCATGATGGTCAATAAACTGGCTGGTTATCCACATCCCCTATTCTCAAAACTGAAATCTAATCTTAAAGAAGGATTTTACTTTTCTATTAGTGCTTCGGCATACAATGTTAACTCTAGTCTGGATAAAACAATGCTTGCCAGTCTATCTACTTTAACCGCTACTGGTATATATGGCTCTGCATATCGTTTTATCGATGTAGGCTATGTTCCTTTGTTTGCATTGTTTTCAGCTACTTATACCAGATTTTTTCAACATGGAGCTTCGGGAATAAAAAATAGCCTGGGTTTTGCTAAACGTCTGTTTCCGATAATCTTATTGTATGCAGTTGTTAGTGTTGTAGGCTATTTTGTTTTTGCTCCTCTATTACCTGCAATTTTAGGAGAAGAATATCGCTCGGCAGTTGCAGCTTTGCTGTGGTTGGCACCATTACCAGCGATCGCTTCATTCCAGTTTTTAGCCGCCGATACTCTTACGGGTGCGGGACATCAAAAAGCTCGTAGTTTCGTTCAGGTTGCTGCTGCTGTAATTAATGTTTTATTAAATATCTGGTTGATACCTATATACTCTTGGAAGGGTGCAGCTTGGGCGACTTTAATTTCAGATTCTTTAAGGCTGTTTAGTCTATGGGTAATAATTTTGTTTTTATATAGAAGAACAGCTATAGCTAAACATTAAATTTAACTATTAATTATAACTACGAACAAATATAGCAAAGTAATTCAATTTAATTAAATCTTCAATTTTACTTTATCATAAATTTATATTAAACTTTACTTTTATATGTTAGCTTTTTCTTGAACTATACTTAAGTATATAAAAAATATTTAACTTAATAACTTTGTAACTATTTTTTAAAATAGGTAGATTTTGCCGAAACATGCTTTTTAATTCATTTGAATTTATTTTACTTTTTTTACCTATAACTCTAAGTTTATTTTTCTGGTTCGGAAAAAAAAGTAATTACAAACAGCTTCCTGTTTTAATATTAGTTATTGCCTCTTTATTTTTTTATGGTTGGTGGAACCCTGCAAACTTACCTATAATTATCATTTCCATTTTGTTTAATTATGGATTGGGTGTATTGCTCGGCAATGTCTTTGAAGGCAAAACGGCTAAAAAAGCAGTGTTGATTTTAGGCGTTATTTTTAATTTGGGATTGATTGGTTATTTTAAATACGCCAATTTTTTTATAAATAATGTCAATCAACTACTCGGTACAGAAGTCAATTTACCGCCAATTGTTTTACCGTTAGCTATATCATTTTTTACATTTCAACAAATAGCTTATTTAGTCGATGCCTATCGAGGAGAAACTAAAGAATACAGCTTACTCAAATATATGCTGTTTGTTTGCTTTTTTCCACAGTTAATAGCAGGACCAATCGTACATCACAAAGAGATACTGCCTCAATTCAATCGACCTTCTATTTATCACTTCGATCGCCAAGTTTTTGCGATCGGTCTGTCTGTATTTATGGCAGGTTTATTCAAAAAAGTAGTTTTAGCCGATCGCATTGCCGAATATTCCAATTTAGCTTTTGGTGCTGCCGCTCAGGGAATAGATTTAACTTTTTCTGAAGCTTGGATCGGCGCGTTGGCTTATAGCTTACAGCTTTATTTTGATTTTTCTGGTTATTCCGATATGGCAATTGGTGCGGCATATATGTTCGGTATCAAACTGCCGCTAAATTTTAACTCTCCCTACAAATCAATTAGTATCGTTGATTTTTGGCGACGCTGGCACATTACTCTTTCTCATTTTCTTAGAGACTATTTGTATATTCCTTTGGGTGGCAGTCGCCGAGGTGAATTGCGACGCTATTCTAATTTATTAATCACTATGCTTTTAGGAGGTCTGTGGCATGGTGCGGGATGGACTTTTGTATTCTGGGGTGGTTTACACGGTATCTATTTAGTCGTCAATCATCTCTATCGTTCGCTACGCAAGTATTTAGGACATAATCTTAGAAATGATGGTTGGTTGCTACGAGGTGTAGGATGGTTGGTAACATTTATTGCCGTAGTTATTTCCTGGGTGTTTTTCCGTGCCAGTAGTTTTGATACTGCATTAGGAATTTTGGGTGCGATGTTTGGTGCTAATGGCATACAGTTACCGCCTTTTTTCGAGCCACATATGGAATTTTTAAGAAATTGGGGTGTGGGATTTCAGGGCATTACTGTCAATGTTGGCATTTCTCAAAAATATGCCACTTTTGGCGTAGCAATGCTGTTGTTAATCGCGTGGTTTACCCCCAATACCCAGCAGTGGATGGGCATTTACAATCCAACCTTGACCGAACCAACAACTCAAAACAGACCTTTGTGGCTAGAAAGGTTCTGGCAGATTTTAGCTTGGCGACCCAACAAGATTTGGTCGGTTATTATTGCTGGTTTGACTTCAGTTTCTTTACTTTGCTTTACCAGAGTCAGTGAATTTTTATATTTTCAATTTTAGAAGAATATACATAGAATATGAATCTCAAAAGCTCCAACCTAAAATCAATGCGATCGGGTAAAAACAAACACTCTTCAATATTGGCTAAAGATTCAGAGGTTAAAAAAACAAATTCGGGATTTAGTTTTAAACTTTATGGCTCGCTCGTTTTGCTGCTGTTGGGTGCTATAAGCGGCATAAACTGGCTAGTAGATCCTCTTTGGTACAGTCACGGAAATATCTTAACTGGCAAAAACTTTGCCTTTAACGAAAGAGTTACTAAAACCAATTTGTATCTTAGAACTAAAGATAAAGTTAACTATAACTGTTTAATTTTAGGTAGTTCTAGAGCTATTGCCTTGAATTCCTCTAATTTTCAACAGCAAAACTGTTTCAACTATGCGCTCAAAGGGGGTGAAATAGAAGATTTTATCGATTATGCCAAGTTTTTAAAAGAAACGGGATTAACGCCAAAAAAAGTGTACATAGGTGTAGATGGACTAAACTTTGTCATTAAAACTCGTAAAGAACGCGAAGCATTTGATGTTAATACAGTTGCCACCCAGTCTTTTACTCAAGCATATTTATCGGCTGATGTTTTTTTATTTTCAGTAATGACATTGCTGGGAATAAGTCCCGATCCCAGTAACTATTACGATCGCAATTTTGAAGTAGCAGATTTCGCGCAGCAGCCAATATACAGACCCGATTTTTACAAACCTCAAAGTCAGCAAAAATGCGATCTTTCTATCGTCGAGCAGTTTGCTAATTTACGGCAAATCTTTCCCAAAGCTGAATTTATTGGTTATATACCGCCCGTTTCAGCCTGGAGTATAGTCAATGACACCTATGGCAGGGGGTTGATGGATTGCCAATTAACAGTAGCTTATCAACTCGCTCAAAGTTACGATGTGATGTACGATTTTACCGTACCTTCAAGAATAACTAAAAATCCCGATCTTACTTTTGATGGCAGTCACTATTCTGTAGCAGTGAACGACGAAATTGCGGATATTTTACAGGGAAAACCTGTCAGCTTTGGGCTAAAAGTAAATAAATACAGTTTTGAAGAATATCGCCGTCTTTATTTAGAAGAAATACGAAAATTTTTAGCCGAACATGACCAATTAAAACGTTGGCAAGGAGAATTTTAATTTAATTAAACTACATAACTGTAATGAAACCTATTGGCAAGATCGCTCGTTTAAAAAGCACTAAAAAAATTGGTACTATCATTTCTTTTCTACTAGTATTTTTTATCTCATCTTTGCCGCTAAAATCCACAACTCAGTTTAACTACGGCGAAGCCTTACAAAAATCGATACTATTTTATGAAGCGCAGCAGGCAGGAGAGCTACCTGACTGGAATCGTGTTCCCTGGCGCGGGAATGCTGCCATTGACGATGGTGCAGATGTCGGCATCGATCTAAGTGGTGGTTGGTTTGATGCTGGAGATCACGTTAAGTTTGGGTTTCCGATGGCGGCTAGTGCAACTACTCTGGCTTGGGGAGGAATTGAATATTACGATGCTTACCAGAACTCAGGACAGCTAGACGCTCTAACTAAAAACATTAGATGGGTAACAGATTATTTTTTAAAAGCTTTTGCTAACGATACTCCAGAAAATTACGTACTATACGGACAGGTAGGCAACGCCGAACTAGATCATAATTGGTGGGGGGCGGCAGAAGTAGTTCGCTATCAAATGGAACGACCTGCATACAAGATAGATACTAATTGTCCTGGTTCGGATTTAGCCTCGGAAACTTCTGCCGCGCTAGCTTCAGCCTCAATTTTATTTCGCAAAACTGGCGATATTGATTATGCCAATTTGTTAGTAACAAAAGCCGAACGTCTTTATGAATTTGCCGATCGCTATCGAGGTGCTTATTCAGACTGTATCACTGCAGCCGTACCATATTACAAATCTTACAGTGGCTATCAAGACGAGTTGGTTTGGGGAGCGATTTGGCTGCATAAAGCCAAGCAAGCTCAAAATTACAGTTATGGTGGAGAATATTTAAGTAAAGCGATCGCTGAATATCAGGCGATGTCTAAACCTTATAACTATACTTTTATTACCGACGATAAGTCCTACGGAGTTTATGTTTTGTTGGCAAAAGAAACTGAAGATCCAGAATACCAGCAAAGAGCCGAAGCCTGGTTGGATTTTTGGTCTACTGGCTACCAGGGAGAAAAAATTCAGTATACTCCAGGAGGTTTGGCTTTTTTGACTAAATGGGGTTCGCTGGCTCTAGCTGCCAATACGAGTTTTGTCGGCTTTGTCTATAGCGACTGGTTGCGAGAGCGTGGTGAAATTGCTAAGGCAGACCGCTATTTTAATTTTGGCGTAAGTCAGATTAACTATATTTTGGGAAACAATCCCCATAACCGCAGTTATCTAATTGGCTATGGTCATAATTATCCACAAAATCCCCATCATCGAACTGCTCATGGAAGTTGGACGAACGATAGCAACAACCCCGCACAAAGCCGCAACCTGTTGATTGGTGCTTTGGTAGGAGGACCAGACGAACATGACAACTGGCAAGACAATCGCAACGACTGGGTTGCTAATGAAGTGGCAATTGGCTACAACGCAGGGTTTTCAGGTGCGTTGGCAAAAATGTATGCTGAGTTTGGCGGTCAACCTACAGCCAATATTGTTTTTGAGCCGCCAGAAACAGAGCAAATTTATGTAGAAACAGATATTAAAAAAGCCAGAAACCAAGCATTAGTAACGGCTTCGATTATCAATAAATCGGCTTTCCCCGCTCGCGGATTAGAAAATGCTGCCTTAAGAGTTTTTTATACTATCGATCCCAAGTATGCCGAAACAGTATCGGTATCTAGCAACAACAGCGAATGTTTTAATTCTTCTTCATCACCAGTAAAAGTAGAGCAAAATCTTTACTATGCAGAAATTAGCTGTCAGGGAACGGTTATTTATCCTGGGGGAGAATCGCAATATCGCAAACAAGCTGAGATCGCGCTGAACTCTAACGCAAACAACAATGATAACTATGGGCTTTTAGATAATATTACTAGTATTTTTGCTCGACCGCTAGAGGTCGTGAACCTTGAATTGCGCGATCGCCAAGAATTAATTTGGAGTCACAAATTTTGAGCGAACGCTTTCAGTAACTGTAAACTTTTACCGTTTTCTCGCTCTATTGTTTTCGATTTAAATGCGGTTTTAGAAAATCTTAAATCCACTACAGCAACAGCTATTAGTATTTAACGATAAAATATAATTAAAGAGATAATAATTTACTTTAAATATGACCTCTGTAGTCACCACAGAAAAGAAAAAATTAGCCCAACCACCTTTAGAACTTCATTATTTAGGCGATCGCGTCTTGCGTCAACCAGCCAAACGCATTTCCAAAGTAGACGATAAAATTGCCTCTCTCATTGAAGAGATGCTGCAAACTATGTACAGTTCCGACGGTATTGGTTTGGCAGCACCTCAAGTAGGCGTTAATAAACAGTTAATCGTGATTGATTGCGAACCTAATAAGCCTGAAGATACATCTTTAGTGTTAATCAATCCTAAAATTATTAAGTTTGGCGATCGCCTCTGCAAAGCTGAAGAAGGATGTTTGAGTATTCCTGGGGTTTATTTAGAAGTCACCCGTCCCGAAGAGATTATAGTATCCTACAAGAACGAACGGGGAAAACCTTGTAAATTAAAAACTACTGGCTTATTATCTAGAGTTATCCAGCACGAAATGGATCATCTTAACGGCGTGATGTTTGTCGATCGCGTTGAGAACAATTTGGCACTAACAGCGGAATTACAAAAAAAAGGATTCGATCTTGGTGCAGTCAAGCCAGTTTAATAAACTAAAAGCAAAATTAGAGGAGTAAACTTTAGGTGACACCAATAACAATTAAAAGTGGTGTATTACTATTGCTTTGCTGTATTACAGCAATTGCAGCAGTTGGTTCGGTTTTTGAGTTGTCTTCTGGCAATCCCGAATTAGGTAGTTTGACTACCAGTATTATTTTGGCAGCTAGCATTCCCTTAACTGGGATCTTGTTTTGGGCGGCAGTACAAGATACTAAAGCCAAGCAAAATCAACAATAACCAGCTGTAGTCTGGTAATGATAAATCCAATAAATGAGTAGGATGGGCAAATTTCTTCCAGTTGTCGGCAATTACCAAAGCGATCTTTGCCCACCTTACATACGGTAAACAATCGGATTGAGTTTAAATCGCTTCTATAGCCACAATTAAACTCTGACAGACATTGGTTAAAAAATTGAGATCTAAGCTGTCGATAGTATCGCTAGAGCGATGATAGTTGGGGTTGCGTAGCATAGCCGTGTCTGTAATCATGATGGCGCGATATCCTTGTTGCCAAAAAGGATAGTGATCGCTCAACCCTGTTTGGGGTATCCACTTGCCACTGCTAGGATCGGGCAAAAACTGACATGGTGTACCCTGGCGTTTTATCTGACGACTGAGGTGAAACAGATCGCCAAGAGCCGCCAAATTGCCTACTAAAGCAATAAAATTACCGCGATCGGGATAAAAACGCTTAATTAGATCGGGATAGGTCTGAGAGTTAGGCGTATCGTCACAGTAGCCAAGCATTTCTAGCGACAGCATCAGGCGCAAAGCTTGTCCCTTAGCTTTGAGAGCTCGGGCATAAGCAGTGCTACCCAACATGCCATACTCTTCTAAATCAAAAGCGACCAACCTCAGAGGATATTTCAACGGACAATCGCTAAAGTACTTTGCCATTTCCAGCAAAACAGCAACTCCCGTAGCGTTATCATCCGCACCTGGAGTTCCAGGAACGGCATCGTAATGCGCTCCTATTAAAATAGGTGGTAAATTGCGATTTTTACTTGCTGGCAAATCGAGAATTAAGTTTTGGTAAATTTTTTCTCTAACCGTAAATTCGTGAATTGTTACCGTTCCCAATAGTTCTAGCTGTTGGCGAATATATTCTCGTACCAGAAAGTGTCCGCCAGAAGCAACATAGGGATCTCTTTCTCTGACAATTTGTTGTAGATGTTCGTAGAGGCGACTTTCTATACTCATTTTTATTTAACGAGCGCGATTTTGCCATCAAGGTAATCTTTCAGCTGGCGGTCGTGGTCGTGGCTGAGATCGCCCAAGGGTAATTCTTCGGGTAAATAAGCTTTTGCCTGTAAAATTTCCAACTTATCTTCGATCTCTATCTCTCCTGTAACTTTAGCTTCTACTAAAACAGAAATTGAATGAAGGCGAGGATCGCGATAGGGATCGGAGTAAACACCGATTAAACGCTCGATGTTGACTAGTTCTAACCCCGTTTCTTCAGCTAATTCTCTTCGAGCGGCAGTAGGAATATCTTCTCCCCAGTCTACCATTCCCCCAGGCAGCCCCCATTTTTCTGAGTCGCTGCGCTGTACCAGGACGATACGTCCATCAGGCAAGACAGGAATAATTGTCGTTCCCGTCACGGGGTGGCGGAAAATAATGCCCATTACGGTAGAAATAAATCGCCAAGTACGACGCATAAGACAATAGCTAATTTAAAAAACGATTGGATTTATGAATTTAGCTGAGATTTGGCAACAGCGATCGCCTGTCGGACTCGTTCAAAACCAGTACCGCCATAACTATTTCGTGCCGATACTACTCTTTCTGGCGCGATCGCCTGATAGATGTCGGCTTCAAAAGCGGGATGAATCTGTTGCCATTCTTCCAAGCTTAAATCTTTGAGTAGTTTACCCGCAGCCAAACTAGTTTTAACTACTTTGCCAACTAAATTATAAGCTTCGCGAAATGGAACCTGCTTGGCTGCCAGATAATCGGCAACATCGGTAGCATTGGAAAAATCTTCAGCTACGGCAGCATTGAGTCTGGCGGTACGAAATTCAATGCCTTCATTTAGCAATATTGTCATTGCCGACAGACAACTTTTAACAGTTTTAACGCTATCAAAAATACCTTCTTTGTCTTCCTGCAAATCTTTGTTATAAGCTAACGGCAGTCCTTTCATAATTACCAGCAAAGCCTGAAGATGTCCGAAAACTCTACCTGTTTTGCCTCGCACTAGTTCGGGAATATCGGGATTCTTTTTTTGAGGCATGATGCTCGAACCAGTAGCGCAGCTATCTTTGAGAGTAATAAAGTTAAATTCTTGAGATGCCCAAAGAATCATTTCTTCACTCAAGCGGCTCAAATGCACCATAATCAGACTAGCGGCGCAGAGAAATTCAATAGCAAAATCGCGATCGCTGACTCCATCCAAACTATTTTCATAAGGGCGATCGAATTCTAACAATTTGGCACTGTATGCTCGATCTATAGGAAAAGTCGTTCCCGCTAAAGCACCGCAGCCCAAAGGGGATACATTTGTTCTTTTATATACGTCAGCCAATCTTTCCCAATCTCTTTGTGCCATTTGAAAATAGGCTAGTAGATGATGAGCCAAACTCAATGGCTGCGCCCGTTGCAGGTGAGTATAGCCAGGTATTAAAGTTTCTACGTGTTGTTCGGCTTGTGCCAATAAAGCTGACTGAAAGGCTTTGATTTGCTCCTGTGTTTGCTCGATTTCAGCCTTTAAATACAGACGAATATCAGTGCCTACCTGGTCGTTGCGCGATCGCGCCGTATGTAGTTTTTTACCAACATCGCCGACAATTTCGGTAAGCCTTTTTTCGACGGCAAAATGAACGTCTTCGGCTTCTACTCCTGGATTAAACTTTCCCTGACGATATTCTTGGCGAATTTGCTCTAACCCAGATACCAACAGTTCTGCTTCTGCATCGGAGATAATAGCTGTTTTGGCTAGCATTTTAGCGTGAGCAATCGAACCCGTAAGATCGTATTCAATTAATTGGATGTCGAAGCCAATACTAGCATTAAAAATAGCGATCGCGGGATTTAGGGCAGTTTCAAAGCGATCGCTCCAGGTCTGTTTCTCGGTCACGATTATATATTTATTGGTATTATGGGTCGCAATATATTTTAAATTAAATTATCGGCGATCGTTATACCAAATACTTAACCTGTAAATCCTTTAAAGGTATAGCCTAGAAAAGCACCAATTGCCAAAGCCCATGCCTGCCCTGATTCTAAAAAATTATTCCAGGCATCCTGCATTTGACCGAGAATGTCGGGGTCTTCGATTGACTGTGCCAAAATACTGGAAAATGCAACTAAATAATCGTAGGAGTTTTCTACAATTATCTGAAATAGCTGAATATCTAAAATTTCCATAGTCGAGCGATAACTTACTTAGTTTAGCTAGCAGAGCGACGACCAATCTAAACTAGAAAAGTTATAATCGCCTTATATTTTTACTAACGTTAAAATTTCTTTACGTTTATGATTACCAATGAAATGAATGCCTGTCGTAACAACATTTGTTAATAAAGCAAGAATAAATAATATTAGACGTAATAAATATCGTGTTTACTTTAATTCTAGTTATCTAAACTACATTTAATGTGTATTAGACGCTCAAACTATAATTCTATTGTTATTTAGCACGGTTCCCTATTCTCCGTTGCCTGTTCCCTAACCCAATCGAGAGTTTGAGATAATTCACATCAGAGGTAAAATACAGTTTTTATGATGAATGAAGCCACTCATAAAATAAACGAGTTAACTTAGGCATTACTACATAAGCTAGTAAAATAACAACCAATCCTGTCATAATCGCTTGACGTAATAAATAGGGTAAATCTTCTAAATAAGGTGCTAAAAAGTAACCTAAAATAGATACACATGTAAAAACTCCAATCCAGGTGACGAAAGCCGTTTTATATTTTGGTGGAAGAGAAGAAGCAGTATGGGGAAGGGAAACTAGGTACTCTAAACCCGTAAGAATTTGAACGTTTTCAGGTTTTTCAGTTAAAGGTGTAGCAAGTTCGAGCCATTCTTTTCTTACGGGCGATCGCATCCAGCGGCAGAGATTTTGATATTTGTCAAAGCGTAAAATAATTACATATTCTGCTCTAGAACCAGGTTGCGGTTTGAGAATAGTTATTCCATTATGACCTTCAAATTTTCTGGCTGCTTGAGAAATTCCATTGAGCCATTCTTCATAACCTCGTTCGCGACCAGGACGAATATAATGTGAAATAATAGCTGTTACTTGATGGTTTGGCTCGGATGCTAAAGTGTCCATCTGATTAACGGTTTAAAAGTTAGACAAGCTGGCTATAAAAAAAATGTAGCTCAACTTTTACCAAAAGAACCCAAAAGAAATAGTATTTTTGTCGTCTTCTGGCTTGAAAGTTATCAATAACTTGTAAGTAGTCAAAATGCGATCGCTGACTGATAAACAATAAAACTCTTTCAGTTCCGTTAGCAGCATTCAAACCATTTCCCAATTAGCAATACTGAAAAACTTATTTTTCCGTAACAAAATAACTAGTCATCAAATTACGATAATTGGGAATATAGTTAGACAACAAAACACCCAAACCTTCAATATCGTTCTGCCAGTCTCGATGCAGTTCGCAAGCTACACTAAACCAGTTCATCATTTGTACGCCAGCAGCTTGAATCCTCAGTAAAGCTGCATCATATTTCGCTCTAAATACTCGTTAATGTAATCGATAACTTGCTTTAGCTTCGCTTTGGTCAATCCTCCCGAATAATAAGAACTGGAGTATTTTTAGTTGTATAGTGCTTTAGTAAACGAACCGCCAGAGCATTTGCCATCGTCTCAGCATAAAGACGACCGCCTACTCCACCTGTTGCCAGTTCTGACTTAAGTGCCAATCCAATTTGATAAATTAACGGCTCGGCTTGAATAAAGAGAGGCAAGAGTTCGACTGAATCGGGGTCGATCGCTTCATGAATCGCACGGCTAAACTGAGTGGATTCCAAACTGAGAATAATAAACGTACGTTCTGTATTCGATCGAGTTTGATGTGAAACAATCGAGCATTAAAGGCTTGGTATTTGGCATAGCGCGATCGCTCTATTTTCACTAAATTATCAAATTTAGAGCGATATTTCTCATACCTAAGTATAATATTTAACCGAGCGAACGATTAATTTTTACATTCTACTAGCGGGACGTATCGTTATAAATTTCCTTTCCATCCCTACTTACTAATTCGCATCACAATTGAAGTCATATCGTCACCATAATTGTTGCTGCCGCTAAACTCTTCTACACAGCTAAAAATATACTCTAAAATTTCTTCGGGACTTTCTAGATGCTGACAAGCCCATTTAAAAGTACGGCAGAGATTTTCTTCATCAAAACGAACTCCACTTTCATTAGCCGCATCCGTAAAGCCATCAGTGTAGTAAAAAACTGTATCTCTGGGAGCAAGCTGCACTACAGCATCTTCATATTCAGAATCAATATCCAAACCAATCAGCATTCCCCAACTATCTAATTTCTCTATAGTGTCGGTAGCGGCTTTCCATAATAGTGGTGGATTATGAGCGGCATTGGTAAAACAAAGCTGTTTGGTTATAGGATCGTACTCCGAATAAAACATGCTTACAAAACGATGGGAGTTTTCTAAATCGGCGTACATTACCCGATTTAAATGACGCATAATTTCGGCAGGAGAATGTCGGTTTAAAACTTCGGCTCTCAACATTCCTCTAGTCATGGTCATAATCAAACCAGCAGGAACACCTTTGCCCATAACATCGCCAATAACAATACTCCAGGGAACTAATGATGCTTCTTCGCTGCGATCGCCACTAAGGCGATCGTAGTTGGTAGGGATAAAATCGTAATAGTCTCCACCTACCCTACTTGCAGTTTGGCACTTGGCGGCAATTTGCAATCCTTCTATCTGAGGACATTTGCTCGGCAACAACCGCAACTGAATTTCTGAGGCGATTTCTAATTCGCGGTCTTGTCGCTCTTTAGAACGTAGTTCTACCGTTAGTTCGTGATTGGCGATCGCTACCGCGGTTTGATCGGCTACTAACTGAGTCAGTTTTCTTCGCGTATGCGTCCAATTGTAATCGGGTTCGGTGCTAAAAACGTAGAGACGACCGCGTTCGATATTCTTGACTAATACGGGAGTACCAAAAATCCTAATTGGAGTAGCACCTAGTTCTTGCTGAATTTTTTCGTCTATAACGCCAGAAAGTTGTGACTCGGCAACGGCAAGGGCTTTTTTATTGTCTCGCTGACTATTGAGACTTTTGTTAACCGTTTCGAACACGCGCCGCATTTCCAGACCGATTTGAGTGTCCTGACAATGAATTTGTTCTAGACGTACCTGTCCGTTATCTTTGTATAACAACAAAGCCCCTCCAACCGAATCGGTCACTCTAGCTGCCATTAAAGGAGTTAGTTCGAGAAACTGATTTAGATTACTAAAGCTGCGGAGAGCAAATCCTAAAGAGCTTAACAAATCTTGAACTTTATTTTGTTCTCTTTGGAGATTGGCAACTAATTCTTTTAATGCCAAAATTGGATTTGCTTCACCTCTTGAAGCAGCACTGAGAGTATTTAGTTTTTGAGAGGTGTTGCCAAAAGGAGTAACGGTCATTGCCTCTACAGGGTGGAAGATTACAACAATATTTTTACTACATCAATCGCTAATAATTGAGTTTTAAGAGTACTGAGTATTTACTGCTATTGCTCTTAAAATAACCTTAAATTTTGTTAGAACGAAAATATGCTTCACTATATAATAAGTAAGCATTTTCTAACAACTTGCTCTGCCTGACAATTCAATTAAAAATCTTAATTTTTATTAAACAATTGATACAGAGAGCCAGTTAAAGATTGCTGTGTCGAAAAATGACAAGATAATCTTTACTTTAGTAGTTGGTTAATAATAGCTTGGATCGCTCTTAGTGCCAAGAAAAATAGTTAAAAATACTCAAATTATCCAATTGTAAAAATTGAGTTAATTAATAGTAATAGTTATCTATCCATTTAGCAAAGCTTCGACAAATTCGTAGCTGGAAAAAGGACGTAAATCTTCGATTCCTTCACCCGCTCCAATAAAGCGAATTGGCAGATTTAACTGTTGAGTCACAGCTAGAGCTACGCCGCCTTTAGCACTACCGTCGAGTTTAGTTAAAACTACACCACTTAGTCGAGCCGCTTCAGAAAATACCTGGGCTTGTCGCAAACCATTTTGACCTAATGTGGCATCTAAAACTAGTAAAGATTCTACTATAGCGTTAGGAGCTTTTTTATCTATAATCTTGCGTATTTTTGAAAGTTCTGCCATCAAATTTTGTTTATTTTGTAATCTTCCTGCCGTATCGACTAACAGCAACTCAGTATTACGAGAAGTAGCGGCGGCGATCGCGTCATACACTACGGCAGCAGGATCGGTATTTTTGCCAGGATTCGCCACTACAGGGGTATTGCTACGTCCTCCCCAAACTTTTACCTGTTCGACGGCAGCGGCACGAAAGGTATCGGCAGCAGCAATAAGACAGCTATAGCCCGATTTTTGTCCTAAATTTGCCAGTTTACCAATGGTAGTAGTTTTTCCCGCGCCATTAACTCCAGTTAACAGCCAAATATTCAATTTACCTTGTTCGGGAACAAATGCAGTATCTTCTGTCCCTGCCAGAGGTTTGTCTAAAATATCTTGCAAAATTGATTTGAGATAGGCGATCGCCTGTTCGGGGGGTGGAGTTTCCTCGCGCAATTTCTTTTGTAAGGTTTCAATTATATAATCGGTAGCTTCTATGCCTACATCTGCCTGCAATAATAGACTTTCAATTTCCATTACCGCATCATCATTTAAAGGTCCTTTCCCTACGACAGCTTTTAAGCTATCTACCAGTCCCCGACGAGTTTTGCCCAATCCCTGACGCAACTTAGTCAACCAACTAATTTCTTCTTCCGAGACATCCTCAGCAGTTCTGCCGCGATCGGCAAGTACTTTTGCCGACCAAATAAAATCTTCGTCAATTTCTTCTTTGACTGTACTACTCGCTTCTGGCTTGGTTTCTGGTTCGGGAGTTTCGATCGCAGTTGCCTTTAATTTTTCCAAACCTTGAGATTTTCGCATCCAAACAGGAACATTTTCTGCCGAAGTTGAAGAAGCTTCAACTTCATCTAATTGGGGTTGTACTTCTGGTTCGGAAATAGGCTGCTGCGGTGTTGCAGTTGTTTCGGTGTTGGTATCAGCAATTTCCGTTTCAGCCTCTAACGATTCGGTTTTTTTGGCTTCAGCTACCGTTTTGGTTTCTTCTTGTTGTTCTTTACGCTGCTGAATATTTTGATATGCTGCCTTGGCATAGGCGAGATAATCTACCTGAGACGTAGATGTTTCTGATTCTGCTACTGTCTTATTTGGGGCTGCTGGTGTATCTTTAGCTGGTACTTCCCGATCGGGTTTAGACTTTGATTTAGATGCTTTCTCGTTGCGGCGAAACCAATTAAACATGGGCTAGCGAAGAAACTACTATACCGATTCTATAGATAATAGCAAGGTTATACAACTGTAGACATGCGCTCAATTTGACAAAGAGGCGACCCCGCCAGATAAATAGCCATGTAGTTGTGTCGCTTGCGATCGCAACAAAACAAATAAATATAACAACAGTTGGCTATCAAACTCAAATAAACAAAGCCCGTGACGAGGATTGAACTCGTGACCTCACCCTTACCAAGGGTGTGCTCTACCACTGAGCCACACGGGCAATAAAATAAAATGTATGGGCCGAGTTGGATTTGAACCAACGTAGGCATAGCCAGCGGATTTACAGTCCGCCCCCATTAACCACTCGGGCACCGACCCATTTATGCCACAGTTACTGATAATAGCATAACAAGAGAGCAAAAAGTAAAATTACGATTTTATTTTTCTAAGTCCGTCAATATAGCAGCCATCAAACTATCTGATAGGCAGATTGCAAAGCCCAAACGATTAAGGCAATGATACTACCGAAAATTAAAGTGGCAGATACGGCAACAACTACTGGTTTGTCCGCACCATCAAATTTCATGATTCCACGATTTAAGTCTGACATTTTGTAACTGTTGCTCCTAATTAAATATATCGCTCACTATAACTATAAAATTTTCTCGTAACCACTTAAGTTACCTTTTTTTCAAACTAAATTAAAAAATAACAATAAGTCGATCGCTACAAGAATTTTCTACTAAATTTCGATTGATGTTTACTTGACTTCTAGTAATTCTGGCGTGGTTCAAGTCCAATCTTGTTGTTCTCCCGAGGCGGTTCGACGATAGATATTTCCCTCAGCGTGGATTTGGCGAGTCTTGGCGTAAAGTTGTTCTTCGTTTAATTGCCAGTTGTTTAATACCGTTGTTAGATCTTGCTGAATTTGCCTCGCTCCAGGAAAATTGTGATAGCGAATAATCAAACGCCCTAGCTCTACTAAATTGCGATCGCTAGGTTCTCCATGTAATAAATCGTTTACTACTGCGCGGTCGCGTTTCTCCTGGGGATGCTTTTGGTCTAGTACCATTATCTACGGACCTTTTTCACTAATTAAAAACGGTAGCGGAGGACGAGAAGAATTGGGTGGTAGTAAATGTCTAGCTGGATTGAAAGTAACCACTTCTGTGGTTTTCTGTGTCTGTCTCCAACGAGTAAGTAATCCTATTAAAGCCAACGTTATACCAACCGACAGCAAACTCCAGTGTCCGCTAACTCCTCCGATTGTGGCATCTGTTATGCCTAAAATTAAAATAAAGCCCGAAATTGGTTCTTTACGATATACTAAACCCAAAAATTTTGCCGAGCGAGAATTCATTATTGCTACTTTAATTTTAGTGATTTTTTGTTCGATCTTAATAATTCATCTAACAAGTTAGCATAAGTACGGGTTTTTATAATTACATTTTTAATACAAAAAACTGACAAAGTATCTCCTACTTTGGTAGGATGTTGAGAGACTGCTAATGATAGATGTTAATAAGGATAATAACAAATTGTTACGCTATAGATTACGGCACGATAGTATGAAGATAGACGGGTATGGGAGAAAGAAGATAGCAACTTCTCGCTCTTATAAATGCTAAAAATTTAACTTATTTATGATGAAAATAGCAAGTTCCTTGACGTTGTGCGTTATTGTTCCAAACTATGCGTTTTCTTCAAGTTATACAAGTCACAAACTCGGTATAGCGTCGCCAGCCATCAAAGTTAACACTGCCCAGACCTCAAGCGACGGGACTTGGCTTCATTTTGTCAACATTATGTAGCCCCTCTACAAACTTTGGTGAAAATGGCACATTTGCGCCGAGCTAAGCCGAGCTAATAAGTTTACAACCAATAATTTTTTATTTTTAAAAGATACGATCGCAATGAATAAAATTCGCGTTGTTTTGGTAGAAGATCACGATTTAACTAGAGTTGGTTTAAAAACAGCCTTGTCTCAATATAATAATATTGAAATTATTGACGATGCGGCTAATGGTAATTCTGGATTAAAATCTATTGCTAATGTCAAACCAGATGTAGCAGTGGTTGATATAGGTTTGCCAGATATAGATGGCGTAGAATTAACTCAAAAACTCAAACGAGCGGAGTCGGAAAATGGCAATACAAATACCAAAGTTTTGATTCTGACGATGCACGATAGTGAAGATTCGGTAATGGCAGCTTTTGCAGCAGGAGCAGATTCTTATAGTCTTAAAGATGTCAGTATAGAAAACTTAGTACAGGCGATTGTAACTACCTATGAAGGCAATTCCTGGATCGATCCTGCGATCGCTCGCATAGTACTCAAACAGGCAAAAACACCAGCTATTGCAGTTGAAGATGAAGATGAGTTGGAATCTCAAAGCATTGACTCTATAGGTGAAGAATACCAGCAAATATTAGAAACTTCTCCTTTAACGCAACGAGAACTAGAAGTTTTGGAGCTAATTGTAGCTGGATGTAGCAATGCTCAAATTGCAGATAAGCTGTATATTACAGTGGGAACGGTAAAAACCCACGTTTGCCATATTTTAAACAAGCTCTGTGCTGATGACCGCACTCAAGCGGCAGTAAGAGCTTTAAGAGCGGGATTGGTAAAATAAACTAAGGTATGTCGAGTGTTATTGATAGCGAAATAAACATAGCAGTAGTTGGAGATATTCACGATCTTTGGGACGATGACGACGAATTAGCTTTAAAACATCTTGGAGTAGACTTAGTCCTCTTTGTGGGCGACTTTGGTAATGAATCTGTAGATGTAGTCAAAAAAATAGCGGCAATTAAGTTACCCATAGCTACAATTATGGGCAATCATGACGCTTGGTATACTGCCTCTCATTGGGGACGCAAACAGGCTCCCTACGACCGCAATTTAGAAGATCGAGTTCAGCGGCAGTTAGATTTCTTAGGTAATGCTCATGTAGGGTTTTCGTACCTCGATTTTCCTCAGTTTGACTTTTCTGTAGTAGGAAGTCGCCCTTTTAGTTGGGGAGGAAAAAACTGGAAAAATGCAGATTTCTATCGCGATCGCTACGATGTAAATAATTTTGCCGAGTCTACTGCTCGAATAGTTGAAGCAGTTCAAAATGCGGCATTCGATACAGTTATTTTTATCGGACACAATGGACCATTCGGACTGG
Organism: Myxosarcina sp. GI1; assembly: GCF_000756305.1. NCBI lineage: Bacteria > Bacillati > Cyanobacteriota > Cyanophyceae > Pleurocapsales > Pleurocapsaceae > Myxosarcina > Myxosarcina sp. GI1. The sequence continues at coordinate 50,351 of NZ_JRFE01000026.1, read as the reverse complement.
GAGATAAACCAGAAGACATCTGTGGTAAAGACTGGCAGATTCCAGGCGGCGATTATGGCGATCCGGATTTAGCTGAAGCGATATCCAAAGCTATTACTTTAGGCAAATCGATACCCTTTGTTACTTTTGGACACATGCATCATCGTCTAAGGCATCGCCAAGATCGTTTGCGAACCAGAGTTGTGACCGATAGTATGGGAACTATTTATTTTAATTCTGCTAGTGTTCCTCGGCTCAAACAGGAGCGGGAAGAATTACAGCGCAATTTTTCGCTAGTTTCTTTAAAGAACGGTATTGTCGAGCGAATATCTTTGATTTGGCTGGGACAAAATTTTGCGTTAGAGTCGGAAGAAATTTTGTATCAAAAAGCTTTTTAGCATCACGCCAAGCTTGCTAGTCTATTCTTTCTCGATAAAGCTCGACTATCTTCTGAGTAACTACATCAATACTCAAGTCGTCGGTTACTAACTCAATTGCATCGGGAGCTTTTTTTAATGGTGCGATCGCTCGGTTGCTGTCTTTTTCATCTCGTTGCCGAATTTCTCTAGTTAACTGTTCTAGATCGATATTACTTTCGCCTTGCCTGGCTAAATCTTGACTGCGTCTTTTAGCTCTTTCAGCAGCAGAAGCAGTTAGAAAAATTTTTAGTTCGGCATCAGGGAAAACATTAGTACCAATATCTCTACCTTCAGCAATAACCCCTCCTTCGAATCCCCATTTTTGCTGCATGGATACTAAGGCTTCGCGCACTGCGGCTTGAGCGGCAATGGTAGAGACATTAGCGGTAACTTCTGGGGTGCGAATGGTTTGAGTAACATCTTGTTTGTTAATGTATACCCCCGTTGGTAAATCGATCGCATCGGGAGGAATCAGTTCTATTTTTGCTTCCTCAACCAAATCGGCAATTGCTTCTTCATTATCCAGAGCTAAATTAGACTGCATAACTAACCAAGTTACCGCTCGATACATGGCACCAGTATCTAGATAAAGCAATTTTAATTTTTGAGCCACGCGACGGGTAACAGTAGATTTCCCCGCACCAGCAGGTCCGTCAATAGCAATAATTGGTTGGCGTTTTTTTAACAAGATATTATCAATTAGACGAGTTGAACCGACATGAGCAGCGATCGCTAGTAACCCTTGTTGCTTTACCTCATTCAAAGGTTTAAGTGTTTGAGGATGAACTAGCTCGATATATTGAATCTTAACTTCTGCTAGATTGGTTAATTTTTGTTTGACCAGATCGACTAAGATCTGGCTGTGGTTTTCTCCTTGTTTAAAAGCAGCTTGCGCTTGCAGCAAACCTTGATAGATTTGAGCGGCAGATTCTTTTTGGTCGGCAGTTAAATACTGGTTGCGCGAACTTAACGCCAGTCCCGATGCTTCTCGAACTATCGGACAGCCAACAATTTCTACAGGTATATTCAAATCTGCTACTACCTGGCGAATAATTGCCAACTGTTGGGCATCTTTTTGTCCAAAATAGGCGCGGTTGCATCGGACAATGTTAAACAATTTCGTAACGATTGTCGCAACACCTTCAAAGTGACCCGAACGAAATTTACCACACAATACAGTAATCAGATCGGCAGGAGGAACTACAGTAGTTGTTAGAGATTGAGCGGCAGAATCTCCTTTTAGATTCATTGCTTCTACAGTAGGAGCAAACACAACGTCTACACCCAGTCTTTGGCAGAGTTGGAAATCTGCTTCTAGCTGTCGGGGATACTGCTGTAAGTCTTCGGTGGGAGCAAATTGCAGGGGATTGACAAAAATGCTTACAACTACTGTGTCGGTTTCGGCGATCGCCCGCTCGATTAGACTAAGATGTCCTTGGTGTAAAGCTCCCATTGTCGGCACTAAACCTATTTGGGCGGAGTGACGACTAGCAAGATAGGAGCGTAACTCGGCAATTGTTTTAATTACTAGCAATTTTTTTACGGCGAGCGACAACATCAATTATTTATTATCGATCGCCTTTTGCTAACTTGCCTTATCTACCCAAAATTTGCAATCTTACTGGTGCGACTCCACTTTGAACTAGACCGACAGCACGAGCCGCAGCTGCCGAGAGATCGATAATTCTGCCTCCTACAAACGGACCGCGATCGTTTATTCTTACTACAACAGAACGACCATTATTAACATTGGTCACTTTTACCTGCGTCCCAAATGGCAAACTAGGATGAGCCGCAGTATGAGCATTTTGATTGAATTGTTCGCCACTTGCGGTAGGACGACCGTGAAATTTTGGTCCGTACCAAGATGCTTGACCACTAGCAGTCTGAGCTAATTGAAAATAATTGGAATTTGAGTTTAGTTCTCGATCTCTTTCCCGAGTAACCAAATTTTTTCGCTTTAAATCTTGCGAATTTGAGTTAAGCAAATCTTTAGTTATTGATAAGCTTTGTTTATGATATTGCTGGGATTTTAATTGAACTTTGGATTGGCTTCGTCTAAAGATTTTGCTTTTTTGTTCTACAGTAGCAGCTTTAGCGGTATTAGTTCCCAAACAGGCAAAAGTGCAAAAAGTCGCAACACCTATAAGTTTAATTCTATTTTTAATAGAGATATCGATCTTACTCATTAACTTCAGAAATTACTATTTTTAATTGAATTATCTTTTGTTATTAACTGAATTTATAAAAACCAAAAAAACATTTGGTTGCTATTTTACCCAGGAATGAAATTAACAACAAATTGTAAAATTACCGATTATAGATTTCAAAAAAAATTAGACAAAACTATTTAAACCGCTTTTAAAGGTGTGTATCGTGTAAATCAAACAGCTTAGTAGTTAAATTTGTCTAGTAAAATACTTTAGTCTGGAGCTAAATAAAGCGATCGCTTTGAAGAGAAATACAGCGGCGACCGTAGAAATACGCTTAACTTAAACTCGACAAAATTAGTAAATTTTAGCGTCGCGTACTATTTATTATTTATTATTTGTAGATTTAACCTTACCAAAACGCCTTTCACGCTGCTGATAAGTAGTTAAAGCTTTGTAAAACTCTGCACGATCGAAATCGGGCCAGAGAGTGGGGGTAACATAAATTTCAGCATAAGCTATTTGCCACAGCAAAAAATTACTGATCCGCATTTCGCCACTAGTGCGAATTAGCAAGTCTGGATGAGTAATTCCTTTTGTATATAAATGTTCTTCAAATAAGCTTTCATCGATTTTTTCTACTTCAACATAACCCCGTTCGACTTTGGAAGCGATCGCCCGACAGGCTTGAACGATTTCTTGTCTACCTCCATAATTAGTGGCAATGGTAAACTGAGTTCCCGTATTATTTTCAGTGTCTTGCATCGAGCGTTCGATTTCTTGACGCAGCGATTTTGGTAAATCCGTTAAATTACCTACAAAACGAATTTTGACATTCTCCGCCATCATTTCCTGTAGCTCTCGCCGTAAAACACGCTCGAATAAAGTCATTAAAAACTGTACTTCTTCTAAAGGTCTGCCCCAGTTTTCTGTGGAAAAGGCATAGGCAGTTAGAGCGGGAATTCCCCAATCTTTACAACAGCGCAGCAAATCCTTAAGCGCGTCTACACCTTTTTGATGACCGACAATTCGCGGTTTTCCTTTATTTTTCGCCCAGCGACCATTACCATCCATAATCGCTGCTACGTGCTTGGGTAGCCGATTGGGATCTAAATCTACGGGTAGTTTTTGCCAGGCAAGATCGACGCTCATCTGTATGTAAAAATTTGAATATAAACTAGGTTAGATCGAAATGCTCGAAAGAGAGCGATTCTATTGATTTTTTTTGCGAGAGACAGAAGATTTGCGTCCAAAAATACTTGCTAAAAAAGCTTTGCCTTGAAAGCCCAGTTGACGACTAAAGCGAACTGCATCTCGTTCGGCAGTTGTGGCAAACCTCTCCTGCAATAACTCTTTCAATTTGTTGCTGGTTAGAGGTCTGTTTAACGTTCCTTTCTCTGCTAGAGAAATTGAGCCTGTTTCTTCGGAAACTACAATACACAAACATCTTTCTACTTTTTCAGTAATTCCCATCGCCGCACGATGACGAGTACCCAATTGGCGTATCGCGGTACGCTCTGATAATGGCAGAATCACAGCCGCCGCCACAATTCGCGAGCCGCGCACTAAAACCGCTCCATCATGTAGCAAAGTCGTAGTTTGAAAAATAGTTTGCAGTAGCTCTCTAGATACCTCGGCGTTCAAACTTACCCCTGAAGAGACAAAATCTTCTTCATCCAAAGAACCTGTAGTTTCCATTAAAATCAAAGCACCCGTGCGGTTTTGAGATAGCTCTTTAACTGCTTCGACAATGCGATCTACTACGCTATCGGACTGGATTCCAGGTCTTCCCGAAGATTGAAATAACTGTAGTAATTCTCCTCTACCTATTTGCTCTAAAAAACGCCGAAACTGTGATTGAAAAATGACTGCCATAGCTACGGCAGCGCCCAAAACTAATTTTTCTAGCAAAAATCCTAATAGAGTTAGATCCAGTTCTCTACTGATTACCGTAGCTAACATCAGAACGATAAAACCTCGAACCATCCATAAGCTACGACGTTCGCCTTCGCCAATAACTAAGAGCAGGACGTAACTCAAGACTAAAACTAAGCCCAGGTCAACGCCATGGGCTAACCAAGAAGGAATCCAACTTAAGTCAGGAACAAAACCCGACAACGACATTATATTAAGTACTCGGCTGCGAATGGTGAGCGGGAAATAAAACCTCAAAAAATTAAGGTTTAGAAACTAAACAATAATCTATCTTAATTTATTAGTTTACCTTATCTTCTGTCTTGACGAAGTTAAAAGACTGTGAAACCAACGAGACAAGATGGCAAAGCGTCTCCCTCAAATATCATTTGAGGGAGCAGGCAAGAATGCATTACGCACTATCTATTTATTTTTTTATAGCGAGGTTTCTCTGACTAACCTTTCTGGTAGGCGATCGCGCTCGACTAAATTTTGATAGGTTTCTCGTTCGATAATCAGATTGGTTTCTCCTTGGTTAACTATAATAGCTGCGGGTCTACCAATACGATTATAGTTTGATGCCATGCTGTAGTTGTAGGCTCCCGTACCCATGACTACCAGAATATCTCCCGTTTGAGCTACGGGTAAGGAAGCATCTTTAATTAATACATCTCCAGATTCGCAATGTTTGCCAGCAACTGTTACGTTTTCCGTTAGCGGTGCTGACATGCGATTTGCTATTACCGAGCGATAAACTGATTGATAGGTAATGGGACGGGGATTATCCGACATACCGCCATCAACAGCAACATAGGTTCGTACTTCGGGTATTTCTTTACTGCTGCCAACTGTATAGGCAGTTACACAAGCCGAACCAATAAGAGAACGACCTGGTTCGGCAATTAGTTTGGGTAATGGTAATTGCTGGCGCGTACAGGCAGACTCTATCGCTTTGCTTACTGCTTTAACCCACTCAGAAATACTCGGCGGATCGTCTGATTCGGTATAGCGAATACCCAGACCACCACCTACATTTAAAGTCTCTACAGGTAGTTTGTACTCTCGCGCTTTTTTGTACCATTCTGCTAGTACTCCCGCTAAATCTTGATGTGGTTGACGCTCGAAAATTTGCGAACCAATATGAGCGTGCAATCCAATACAGTTAAGCTTTGTCTGTTTGGCAATAAAAGTAAAAACCGCATCGATTTGCTGGGGATCGAAACCAAACTTGCTATCTAAATGTCCCGTACGAATATATTCGTGGGTATGACATTCAATACCAGGGGTCAGACGCAGCATAATTTTAACTGCCTTCTCAGCTTCAGCAGACATGGCGGCAAGAGTTTTTAACTCTAGCCAGTTATCGACCATTATCGTGCAGCCAACATCTAAAGCATATTTTAACTCTGCTGCCGATTTGTTGTTGCCGTGAAAATAAATTTTATCGCTGCTGACTCCTGCTTGGAGAGTAGTGTATAGTTCTCCTCCCGAAACTACATCAAATCCTAAACCTTCACTATCAATAATGCTACATACTGCCAGACAACTCCAAGCTTTAGAAGCATAAATAACTAGAGACTCACCGCTATAGTAGGTTGCAAAACTATCGCGATACTGACGACAGGCAGTTCTCAAAGTAAACTCATCTAAGATATAAAGAGGCGAACCAAATTGCTCTACTAAAAGACCGAGTTCGCAGCCTCCAATTTCTAGTTTATCTTCACTATTTACTTTGGCAGTTAACGGCATTAACTCTTGATTGGGAGAGGGAGGCAACTCTAGACTGGTAATTTTAGGCAAGTAACGATAACCAGTATTTTGCAAACTAGGGTGGGTTGAAAGCATAAGTTATTAAGTTCGATCTTAAAAGCAATTAAATTTATTTAAACTAGCTGGCTGAAAAATTTTATCAGCTATAAAAATTACTATTTTATATAGTGTACAGTTAGATTACGTGAAAATTATAGAAATTAAATTAGTTACTAATGAAGATTTACCCAAAATCTTAGCGTTAGACAAACTTTGTTTTGGTGGTTTGTGGACTGAAGCAGGTTATCAAAGAGAGATTGACAGTCCTAATAGTTGTTTACTCGCTTTACTTTTCAAAGATTCAAATCCCAAGCTCGCTGGTATTGGCTGTTTTTGGTCAATTTTAGAAGAAGCACACGTAACTTTGTTAGGCATTGCTCCTGAGTACCGCCAACAGAAATTGGGAAAATTATTACTTTGCGCTTTACTCAGTCGAGCGACAAATAAATATCAGCTAAAGCGAGCTACATTAGAAGTTGCTTCTAGTAACCAAACAGCCTTAAATTTATATCAAAAGTTCGGTTTTACGATTGCGGGGAGAAGAAAAAATTATTACCCTAAGACAGGAGAAGATGCCCTGATTTTGTGGCGTAAAGCAATTGACAGTCGGGAATTTAAACAAAAATTAAACACCTGGCAACAGCAAATAAGCGATCGCCTGTATCCCAACTATATCATAGAAAATCATTGCTGAGGTTGTGGCTTTACGCTCTCTATATCTAGACTTTACGGTTCCTAAAAATTCGTATTTTGGATGCTGTGCTAGAATCAGCGTAACAGGGCAAGCAGCAGGTGATGGAAATAGGTTATGTTTGAACGCTTCACAGAAAAAGCAATCAAAGTAATTATGCTAGCTCAGGAGGAAGCACGCCGCCTGGGTCATAACTTTGTAGGAACGGAACAAATACTTTTAGGTTTAATTGGTGAAGGCACTGGTGTCGCCGCTAAAGTTCTCAAATCCATGGGAGTCAATCTCAAAGACGCTCGCATTGAAGTTGAGAAAATTATCGGGCGCGGCTCTGGCTTTGTCGCCGTAGAAATTCCTTTTACTCCCAGAGCCAAAAGAGTCCTCGAACTGTCTCTAGAAGAAGCTCGCCAGTTAGGGCATAACTACATTGGCACCGAACATTTGCTTCTCGGTTTGATTAGAGAGGGTGAAGGAGTAGCAGCTAGAGTACTGGAAAACTTGGGTGTAGATCTATCTAAAGTACGCACGCAGGTAATTCGCATGCTTGGCGAAACCGCAGAAGTTGCGGCTGGTTCTAGTGGGCAAGGACGAAATAAAACTCCGACGCTAGACGAATTTGGCTCTAACTTGACTCAAATGGCGGGGGAAGGCAAATTAGATCCCGTAGTTGGCAGACAAAAAGAAATCGAGCGCGTCATCCAAATTCTGGGTAGACGTACTAAAAACAACCCCGTATTGATTGGCGAGCCTGGGGTAGGTAAAACGGCGATTGCCGAAGGTCTGGCACAGCGCATTGCTAATAAAGATATTCCCGATATTTTAGAAGAAAAACGTGTAGTTACTTTGGATATCGGTTTGTTGGTAGCGGGAACCAAATATCGTGGTGAATTTGAAGAACGCTTGAAAAAGATTATGGATGAAATTCGTCAAGCTGGAAACGTAATTCTAGTAATCGACGAAGTTCACACCCTAATTGGCGCGGGCGCAGCAGAAGGCGCGATCGACGCGGCAAATATTCTCAAACCTGCTTTAGCCAGAGGCGAGTTGCAGTGTATCGGTGCGACCACCCTCGATGAATACCGCAAGCATATCGAACGCGATGCAGCTTTAGAACGTCGTTTTCAACCAGTACAGGTTGGCGAACCTACAGTAGATGAAACTATCGAAATTCTTTACGGTTTGCGCGAACGTTACGAACAACATCACAAGCTAAAAATCTTAGATGAGGCTTTAGAAGCTGCTGCCAAACTATCTGACCGCTATATCAGCGATCGCTATCTGCCAGATAAAGCCATCGATTTAATCGATGAAGCTGGTTCTCGCGTGCGTTTAATCAATTCTCAGCTACCTCCAGCCGCTAAAGAACTTGACAAAGAACTAAAAGACGTACTCAAGCAAAAAGATGACGCGGTTAGATCTCAAGACTTCGATCGGGCTGGAGAATTGCGCGATCGCGAAATGGAAATCAAAGAACAAATTCGTAACATCGCTTCGAGTAAGAAAAATGAACAGGAAGGTGTAGATTCTTCTCCCGTAGTAGATGAAGAAGAAATCGCACACATCGTCGCTTCTTGGACTGGTGTACCAGTTAACAAGATTACCGAATCGGAATCGGAAAAACTGCTACACATGGAGGATACTCTACACCAGCGTATTATCGGACAAGAAGATGCGGTCAAAGCAATTTCTCGCGCGATCAGACGCGCTAGAGTTGGTTTGAAAAACCCCAACCGACCTATTGCTAGCTTTGTCTTTTCTGGACCTACAGGGGTAGGGAAAACCGAGCTTACCAAAGCCTTAGCTACTTATTTCTTTGGTTCGGAAGATGCGATGATTCGTCTCGATATGTCCGAATACATGGAGCGCCATACAGTTTCCAAGCTGATTGGTTCGCCTCCAGGATATGTCGGCTATAACGAAGGCGGTCAGCTTACCGAAGCAGTACGTCGTCGCCCATACACCGTAGTCTTATTTGATGAAATTGAAAAGGCACACCCCGACATCTTTAATATGCTGTTGCAGATTTTAGAAGACGGTCGCCTAACAGACGCTAAGGGTAGAACGGTAGACTTTAAAAATACTCTATTAATCTTGACTTCTAACATCGGTTCTAAAGTGATCGAAAAAGGTGGCGGCGGTCTTGGTTTTGAGTTTGCCGACGACCAGCAAGAAGCTAAATATAACCGCATTCGCTCTCTGGTTAATGAAGAACTCAAGAGCTATTTCCGTCCTGAGTTTCTCAACCGCTTAGATGAAATCATTGTATTCCGTCAGCTAACTAAAGACGAAGTCAAAGAAATTGCCGACATTTTACTCAAGGAAGTATTTACTCGCTTGACAGAGCAGGAAATAACTTTAGAAGTAACCGACAAATTCAAAGACCGTTTGGTAGACGAGGGTTATAACCCTGCTTATGGAGCGCGTCCTTTGCGTCGAGCAATTATGCGTTTGTTAGAGGATGCTTTAGCAGAAGAAATTCTTTCTGGACGTTTGGGTGAAGGAGATACTGCGGTAGTAGACGTTGATGAAGAAGGAAAAGTAAAAATCTTACCTCAAAAGGAAAAATTAGAACTTTTACCATCATCTTAACGACCGAAAGCGATAGCTAAACTTAAATAGCTAGCTAATATTGTTTCAGTAGAGAATTAAATATTCTCTACTATTTTTTTGTGCGGTTTTCAAAATCAAAATTTATTTATTAAGAAAGACGAGCTAGGCTTATGGAATGGTTAGAGATTTCGGGCGGTTGGGTATACTTGCCTCGGCGAGACATTAAAGGAATCGTTCACTTCTTGGGTGGTGCATTTGTAGCAACTGCACCCCAGATATCCTATCGGTTGCTTCTCGAACAAATTGGTAAAGATGGATACGCAACAATCGCCACGCCTTTTTTAAATACTCTAGATCATTTAGCGATCGCTCGTGAAGTTTTGAATCGCTTTGAAACTATATTAGATCGCTTACATCAAACTAATAAATTAGGCAAACGCTATTTACCTGTTTATGGAATCGGACACAGTATGGGATGTAAGCTACATTTACTTATTGGTAGTTTATACAACATAGAGCGAGCGGGTAATATTCTCATTTCTTTTAATAATTATCCAGTTAATCGCGCTATTCCTTTTATCGAACAATTTAATCTAACTTCCACTTTCAATGTAGAATTTAGCCCTTCACCTATAGAAACTCAAGAATTAATTGCTAAAAACTATGCAATTCGCCGCAATCTTTTGGTCAAGTTCACCAACGACAATATCGATCAAACTATCGAACTAAATCCAATTTTACGCCAGAGGTTTCCTAATATGATTGCCCTGTTGAATCTCCCTGGCAATCATCTAACTCCTTTAAGTCAAGAAATACAGTGGCAAAGTGAAGACAGCAATACTCCAATTAGTACGCTCGGACAATGGTTCAATCAAGGATTTTCCAGAGATTTACATCGCCTGAAACAAGAAATTTCAATTTGGCTAGATCCCACGCTATCTTTTTAAAAGAACGTAAATCTTAGAACAAATAGAAAAATGTCTCATACCACTACAATTGAGCAACGCCACTTTTATTAATAAACTTATACCGAATATTATTAATTTATAGCTTTAGTAGTTTTGTTTTAAAAATAATACAGTCGTTCGATAATCGATATATCTTTAAAACCAAGGTTGGCTCAGTTAAGTAAGTCTGTCCAAGTGTTGGCAACTCGTCCCTGAGAATCTATTACCGATCTCTATCAGTAGTTTTAGCAACTAGCTGGATGGCGATTTTTTCTCGATATACTCTCGCCAATATATAATTTTGTCTTCCTCAAGCTCAAAGATAATTGCGTCTTCAGCATAACTAAGCTTTTGAGCATGTTTGGAGCGATCGCGCCAGTTCCACTCCACCGCCCCGCGATCGCCTTCTATGATGGTATTTTTAATTTCAACTTTTGTATCGGTAAACTGCTTAAAATAATCTTCGGCAGCAGCTTTAATCTTTGTTCTACCCTCAAACTTCATTCCTGGAACTACAAATACAGCGTCTTCAGCAAAATCATTAGCGATCGCCTCTGCGTCCCTATTTTCCCAAGCTCTAGCCTGTCTCTCAACTATTTCTATGACTTCTTCTCTACTCAGCATATTAGCAGCATCACTCGGTTTGGCTTGTGTCAAAATTCCTACACTAGCTATAAATACTATAAATATGATGACGAAATAATTAAATTGTTTTGATAACGGAAAAAACATTGCTAAATAATAAGTTTGGTGCTTGGTAGTTAATTACAGAAGCAAAATAAATATTAACTACATTATTAACGATGCCTAGAGAACTAAAGGACTTAATCGCACAAAATCGTAAAATCAGAGCGATCGGTTTTGACGATGCTCCTTTTATACGGCATCAATCAGAAAAAGTTCCTCTAGCTGGCATAGTTTGCGCTAATACTAGGTTTGAAGGTATGGTTTGGGGTGAAATACAACCCGATGGTTGGGATGCAACCGAGGTTATTAGCGAGTTACTGATCGGTGGCAAGTTTTTACCACAGCTACATTTAGTATTGCTCGATGGTATTGGCTTTGGTGGATTTAACTTAGTCGATTTACCCACGCTCTCAGTTAATTTACAATTACCATGCGTGGCAGTAATGCGCCGACTTCCCAATTTACCTAAAATGAAACAGGCTCTTTCTCGCTTGGGCGATCGCGCCAAACGCCTAGAACTATTACAAAAAGCAGGGGAAATTCATGTCTATCCTCCATTTTATTTTCAAGTGTGGGGGGAACAGCCAGAGATAATTGCCGCAGCTTTAAAACGTCTGACAGACTGCGGGAAGGTACCAGAAGCCTTGCGCTTGGCTCATTTAATTGGTGCAGCAGTGATTAAAGGTGAAAGTAGTTCTCAAGCATAGGTTTTCATTGTTGGAATTGGTTATTTTTACTTTGCTAATTTTAACTAAAGCGATCGCGCTACTCATCATATTCTATTTTTACCCCACTATATTTACTTTTCCCGTTTGAGATCGGTTCATAATAAATAAACGGATTTTATTTTTACTATGGCAAGAGACTTACGGGGATTTATCAAACTTTTAGAGCAAAGAGGACAGCTAAGACGGATTTCGGCGTTGGTCGATCCCGATTTAGAAATTGCGGAGATATCTAACCGCATGTTACAGGCTGGCGGTTCTGGGTTGCTGTTTGAAAACGTTAAGGGTTCTCCTTTTCCCGTAGCGATTAACCTTATGGGTACGGTAGAGAGAATCTGCTGGGCGATGAATATGCAGCAGCCAGAGGAATTGGAAGATTTGGGGAAAAAGCTGGCAATGCTACAGCAGCCCAAACCCCCGAAAAAGATTTCTCAAGCCGTAGATTTTGGCAAAGTTTTGTTTGACGTAGTTAAAGCCAAACCAGGCAAAGACTTTTTTCCTCCCTGTCAGCAGGTGGTAATTAAAGATGAAGATTTGGACTTAAACCAAATTCCAATGATTCGTCCCTATCCTGGTGATGCGGGTAAGATTATTACTTTGGGGCTGGTAATTACTAGAGATGTAGAAACGGGTACTCCCAATGTAGGTGTCTATCGCCTTCAGCTACAGTCAAAAAATACCATGACTGTTCACTGGTTGTCGGTAAGGGGAGGGGCGAGGCATCTGCGTAAGGCTGCCGAAGCAGGGAAAAAATTAGAAATTGCGATCGCGCTAGGTGTCGATCCTTTAATTATTATGGCGGCGGCGACTCCCATACCTGTAGATCTATCAGAATGGCTGTTTGCAGGTTTGTATGGCGGTAGTGGAGTCAAGCTTACTAAGTGCAAAACGGTAAATTTAGAAGTTCCTGCCGACTCGGAGTTTGTCTTAGAAGGTACGATTACTCCAGGGGAAGTTTTACCCGATGGACCTTTTGGCGATCACATGGGCTACTATGGCGGGGTGGAAGATTCGCCTTTGGTTCGCTTTCACTGTCTCACCCATCGTAAAGATCCTATTTACCTTACTACCTTTAGCGGTCGTCCCCCGAAAGAAGAAGCAATGATGGCGATCGCGCTAAACCGCATTTATACCCCAATTTTGCGCCAGCAAGTGTCGGAAATAACTGATTTCTTTTTGCCGATGGAGGCTTTGAGCTATAAGGCAGCAATTATTTCCATCGATAAAGCCTATCCTGGTCAAGCCAGACGCGCTGCCCTGGCTTTTTGGAGCGCACTACCGCAATTTACCTATACTAAATTTGTCATTGTCGTCGATAAAAATATTAATATCCGCGATCCTCGTCAGGTGGTTTGGGCGATAAGTTCTAAAGTCGATCCCTCCCGTGACGTGTTCATTCTCTCCGAAACTCCCTTCGATACTCTTGACTTTGCCAGCGTCAAAATTGGTTTGGGAGGACGCATGGGTATTGATGCTACTACCAAAATTCCTCCCGAAACCAATCATGAGTGGGGCGAACCTTTAGAATCCGATCCCGATGTTGCTGCAATGGTCGAACGGCGTTGGCAGGAATATGGCTTAGAAGATATCGATCTTGCAGAAGAAGTTAACGCTAATCTATTCGGTTATGACATGAGATAAATATGGTCACATTTTGTAAGGGCGAATCGCGATTCGCCCTTGCTGCTGCTATAAATCGAATTTATTGCCCATTCTTACTCGCAACTTCTTCTAAAATACCGTTGGCTAACTTATCGGGAACTTCTGCCAGGTGAGCGTATTTCCATTCAAAAAAGCCGACTCCCAAGGTAAGCGATCGCAGTTCGACGATAAAATCGTGCATTTCTGCCTGGGGTAAGTAACCTGTAACTTTATCCCAACCCTTCCAATCAGCAATGGTATCGTAACCCAAGATTTGCCCTCTGCGTCTGGTGATTAACTGTAATGCCTTAGAAGTAAACTCAGTAGGAGCGGAAACGGCGATCGCTAAAACAGGTTCGAGTAGCACTGGTTTGCACTTAGTCATTCCTTCGGTCATGGCAATACGAGCAGCTTGTTTGAATGCCTGTTCGGAACTGTCTACTGAGTGATAAGAACCATCTGTCAGCGTAACGTCTACATCGACGACGGGGAAACCTAAAGGACCTTGTTGTAGATATTCCCTTACTCCCGTTTCCACTCCTGGGATATAGCGTCTGGGAACTACACCACCGACAATGGTTTGATGAAAATTAAAACCTTCGCCACGAGATAGGGGTTTGATATCTAGATAGACATCGCCAAAAGCACCATGACCGCCACTTTGATGTTTGTAACGTCCGTGTGAATTAGTAGAGCTACGAATAGTTTCTTTATAGGGAACTTGAGGCAAGTTGGTACTCATGGGTAAGCTATACTTGCGTTTCAGGCGGTCTAAAGCAACTTGAAGATGTATTTCTCCTTGTCCCCATAAAATTACTTCGTGGGTATCGCCGTGCTGTTCCCAATATAAAGAAGGGTCTTCTTCTAAGAGATTACTAAGAGCATTGCTTACTTTTACTTCATCTTGACGATTTTCTGGCGCAATTGCCAGAGCATAGACGGGCGCAATTTTTTCTGCTTCGGGTAGTGATTTAAAAGGTTTGGTGAGAGGACAATTGGTCAAAGTGTCTCCAGTTTTAGCACTTTCCATTCGACTGAGAGCCACAATTTCGCCTATGTTAGCTTGATTGACCGATTCTTGTTGCTGTCCCATCAGACGATAGATACCGCCAATACGCTCGCCGTTTAAGACCATGCCGTCTTTAAGCCGACCTTGCCAAACGCGAACCAAAGATAACTTTCCTTGAGAAGTAAAGTAAGTTTTGAGAACTTGAACTGCGGTTTCGTCATCGGTTGGGGTTTGTAAACCGCGACGCTGAGAGGTAATATCGGGGGCGGGTGTTTCTTTGACTAAAGCATCGAGTAAAGGACGAACTCCATAATCTGATTCTGCCATACCGCAGAAAACTGGCACGATTAAATCGGCACTTACATCTTGTTTTAAATCGCGAAGAATTTCTTCCTGGGGAGGTTCGATTTCTTCGATTAGTTCTTCAAGTAAATGGTCGTCAAAATCAGCTAGGGTTTCTAACATTTCCGTCCGCGCCATCCTTTCGGCTTCAGCTAAATGTTCGGGTATGGGTACGGGGTCAGCAGGATTTCCTAAATGGTAGTGGTAGGCTTGTTCGGTAACTAAATCTATATAACCAATGCAAGTATCTTTCTGGCGAATAGGATATTGTTGAGGAACGAGAGGACGACTGGAAACTGCTTTTAAAGCTTCCAAGATTTCCATATAGCCATGAGCATTGCGATCGATTTTATTGATAAACACTAAATGGGGTATTTCCCAATCATCGAGAAATTTAAACAACGGCGAGAGTGTTAAAACGCGATCGATCGCTGGTTCGCAAACGATTATAGCCGCCCCCGCACCGATAAGAGCGTTGTAAGTTTCTTGAATAAATTCGACCGAACCAGGACAGTCTAAAAAAGTAAAATTAATATCTCGATAATTAGTGCTGGCAACGGAGACTTCGACGCTCATAGAGCGATCGCGTGCCTCTGCCGAATGATCGGATACGGTATTGCCATCTTTAATAGTTCCTTTGCGAGTAATTGCTTTAGTAACAAATAAAATACTTTCTAATAAAGTAGTTTTACCACTAGAATAAGGACCGACAATTGCTACATTACGAATGTTCTCTATTTTATTTTCACTCATAATTTTCCCCTTAGTAAAAGTTCTATTTAGCTCGATCTAGAACCTACTTGTATCGAGAATAGGATCGAATAAATAGATTTTAGGTGTCTGCTATCTTTGTTAAGAAATTAAGCAAGAATTAATTGCTTGTTATTTTGAGATTAACTCTTTTCGGAAACTAAAATATTAAAGCTGCAATTTCTTTTAAAGCAAATCCAAACAAAAATAAAGTTAAACGAATAAATATTAATTATTAATAAAAAAATTAACCGATCGAGTTTTAGTGATTCGGATTGCTGAAGAAACCTTAGTAATAGGAGAATCAGTGATTTCACAATAGCGTTTGTGAGCTCGCCTCCTGCTATCAGTTTGCAAGATAAAGTCTTGAGGTTTAACTTTTATTTATACTGTTGAGTTATTTAACAAAATATCTTTAGAGACAGCCAATGGTTAGCGTAAAATGCTAACCATTAATATTTAATAATTAGGAATCAAGTCTCATGCAGGAATTTCTCGATTTTCTTAAACACAAGTATGCCTATGTCGCTATTGGTCAATTTAAATCAGGGCGATTTGCCGAAGCTCAACGACTGTATGAAAAAGCTGTTTCTACTTATACACATGGTTTTCAAGGAGCATATCTACTGCAAAAGCCAGGAACCGATGAAGGAATTGCCATAATTGTTTGGGAAAAAATTGATGATATGCAAGAAAACCAAACAGAAGCATACGAAGCAATTTTAGAAGAAATGACTCCTTTGTTTACCACCAAACCCAATACTTCTTTTTATGAAGTGTGTAGCGAAATAGGATTTGACTAATAAAAGAAACAATGGTGCGATCGCCGCTTTATTTCCAAGTAATTTTGATGAAAATCTGTCGTTCTTGCAAACTAGCTAACAAAAATAATCAATTATGGTTAATACTCGTACTAATAACGCTCGAGATACATCGGAAATTATTCGTCTTGGCGGCAATGGTTTTTCTTTCAGTCCTATAATTGCTGATGATGGCAGTAAAGTAGCTTTTGGCTCTAGTGCTACAAACTTAATATAAAAAGATACTAATAATACAGAAGATATTTTTGTTTACGATTTGAGTACAGAAAAAATTACTCGTCCTTTCGATGCCAATAGTTTTTTACCTACTCAAATACTAGGAATTACGAGTAAAGCCAACGGCAGTAAGCTAGTATTTCAAGATTCTAATGGTGGTCTTAATATCTTTGACTTAAATACTAATAAAATTGTTACTGAAATAAATGGTGTTCCCAATGATACTTTTTCTGATGTTTCAATTAATGCTGACAGCAGCAAAATTGCATTTTCTGGAGGTTACGATTTAGCAGAGTTCGATATTACTCTTGGTGGAAACACTATCGTCAATGGCGTAGGAGATATTTTTGTCTTCGATCTTAATACTAATAAGTTAAACCGTGTTGATGGTAATAATGATTCTCTTTCTTCTTCAATTAGTGCTGATGGCAGCAAAGTAGCATTTGAGTCTTTTGCTACAAATTTAGTGGAGAACGATACCAACTACAACCGAGACATATTCGTTTACGATTTAGCTACAGAAGACATTATCCGCATTAGCGGTAACAACATTGGTTCTTTTTTTCCTTCAATTAATGCTGATGGTAGCAAAGTGGCATTTGTGTCAGATGCTTTTGACCCTGTAACAAATAATTTCAGCTCTAATTTATATGATTTAATAATTTATGATTTGAACGCTAATGAAATTACAACACGCATCAGAGGTGGCGGTTCTGTCTCATTTGCCGATGATGCCAATCGCATAGTATTCGCTTCTGGAGCTTCAAATTTAGTCGAAGGAGATAATAACAACAGTATAGATATTTTTGTCTACGATTTAAATACGAGAGAAATCATTCGTATAGGGGGTAATGACGATTCTTTTTTTCCTTCAATTACTGCCGATGGTAGTAAAGTAGCATTTGCCTCTAATGCTTCAAATCTGGTTGAGGGGGATAACAATGAAGCTACCGATATTTTTATTGCCGATGTAGTTTTTTCCGATGCAAACACGCAAACCTTAAATCCTATTTTCAATCTTATTTCCAGTACGCCAAAGAGCGATCGTTTAATCGGTACAAAGGAAAATGACGAAATTTTTGCTAAAGAAGGCAACGACATCATTTTTGGCAAGGCTGGAGCAGACCTTCTTTGGGGACAAGAAGGCAATGATACTATAACGGGAGGCAAAGACCGCGATGTATTTATTGTTAGTGCTGATGAAGGAATCGATACTATTACTGATTTTGGTGGGGTAGGCAAAGGATTTAATCCTTCGCAAGCAGTTATCGATCGAGTCGATACTCTTCAATTTTCTGGAGAAGGGCTAACCGCAGAGAATTTGATTTTTACTCAGCAAGAAAACAACTTAGAAATTACTTTTGAAGGCGTAGAAGATACCAAAGTCATACTGCAAGATTTTGCTATAGAAGATATAGATAATCTATCCTCTGGTATCGGCAATATTCTTTTTAACTTTGATTCAAGGGTTACAGATAACTTCGACGTATTTAACACCGAGCAAATTCGTGGTAAAGTTTTTAATCCCAATACGGTGACTTTTCTTAACGATTTAGATAACACTGTTGGAGGTTTAGAAAATTCAAATGATGTAATTAATGGTCGCGGTGGAAACGATATTTTGCTGGGTCGTTCGGGAAACGATATTTTGCGCGGCAACGATGGTGATGATTTTCTTGATGGCGATACTGGGAACGACCGACTAGATGGCGGCGCGGGAAACGATCGTTTGTTTGGAGGGAAAAGAGAAGATCGATTTGTAGTTAGAGTACAAGAAGGAACCGATACGATTTTTGATTTTCAAAACGGGTTTGATTCTCTATTATTAGTCGAGGGACTAAAGTTTGAACCGACATTCCGCAGAAATAAAAAAATAACTGAATAATTATCGGAAGAATCAAGTCTGGATATCAAATCAAGTTAAATTAAAGAAAAAGTTGATGGTATGTTAAAAATCATGACACCATCAACAGCAGAAGTAAAAGTTAAAGACCTAAATCACTGTGGAATAATCGCAGGAATAATTGATGAAATTGGGCTAGTAGAGGAAATAGACAAAATTATCGCTTCTCATGGCAACCAAAAAGTAACAACAGGGCAAGCAGTGAAAGCCATGATTATCAATGGCTTGGGCATGATTAGCTCTCCATTATATCTGTTCCCAAAATTCTTTGAGGGTAAAGCTACAGAACATTTACTGGGGGAAGGAATATTACCAGAACATCTTAATGACGATATGATGTGAAACTAATTCCACATTTTAGTCACGGCAAATCTGGTAGACCCCCTCAAAATCAACTCCCAACTCAGGTTCATTACCAAATTGATGCTAGTTTGATTCCTAATCTAAATGCTATTGCTCTAGAAGAACGAAAAGCAGGAAGATTTATTCTGGCAACTAATGTCTTGGACAAACATCAGTTGAGCAATGACCAATTGTTGATTGAGTATAAAGCACAACAATCTACTGAGCGAGGTTTTCGATTTCTCAAAGAGCCTTTGTTCTTTACCAGTAGTGTTTTTCTTAAATCCCCAAAACGGATTGCTGCTTTGGCAATRGTTATGGGCTTATCTCTTTTAGTTTATAGTCTGGGTCAACGTGCTTTACGACTAGCTTTGGCAACCGCAGGGCAAACTATTCCTAATCAGTTGGGCAAACCGACTACTTCCCCTACTCTACGTTGGGTTTTTCAATGCTTTATGTCGGTTCATCTTGTTTCCTTCGGTGGAGTCAAACAAATTAGTAATCTTACTAGTGAACGAAGTCACATTCTTCAGTTTTTTAATTCCTATTGTCGTCAATATTATCTGCTCTCTTAAACTTTTCTGCGGAATGTCGGTTTGAAGAATTAGAAATTAGTTCGAGCAATGGCGATACTCAAATTAGTTTGGCTGAAACTGGAGAACTATTAACTGTTTTGATTGGAATAGATGCTAGTAAAATCGATTCGGCAGATTTTACTTTTTAAAACAATAGCCAATAGTGCGTTCTTAAGAATTACGATTAATCGACAATAGACAAAAAAAGGCAGGATATTGCTCGCACAAGTCCTGCTAATGTCAGTATGTAATTTGTAATGAACCAGCTCAACTAATCGATAGCTCGTTTGATATCGTCTTTAGCATTCTCTACAACGTGACGAGCTTTGGCTTCTTGTTGTTTGGCTTTTCCTTCTGCTTTATCTTCAGGATTACCTGTAAGTTCGCCTATAGCTTCTTGAGCTTTACCTTCGACATTTTTAGCTGTGGCTTTGAGCCGATCTTCTATACTCATATTGTAAAAATCCTCTTATTGTAAGTAATAAGTAATGGTTTTCGAGCAACTGCATTTAGTGATTCCGATTGCTAAGGAACTCTCAGCAATAGGAGAATTAGTGTTTTCAATCAATTGCTTTTTTGATGTCATCTTTGACATTTTCAACTTGATGTTGAGCAGTTGCTTCTTTTTGTTTGGCTTTACCTTCCGCTTCATCTTGAGGATCGCCCGTAAGTTCGCCCATAGCTTCTTGAGCTTTACCTTCAATATTTTTAGCCGTAGCCTTTAGCCGCTCTTCTGTACTCATAATTTTTATTAGTAATTAAATAATTGTTTTGTAAAACTTTCAACTAACAATGTTAACGGCGCAACGAGCTAATGATTTACATCTAAAGTATTATTTTTAGTGAAAGTTGCCACTAATTATAACGCGAAAACATATTCCATCCGCCTTAAGATAGATTTTACCAAGCCAAAAAAAAGCGGGCATTACCCGCGATCGCTATATTTAGTTTTATCTAAACCGACTACCCGTTAACGGCTGCTGTTGGTGGCAACGCGGGTCTGAATTTGGGATTTCGATAGGGTTTTGACAGATTGTTGTCTTGTTCTTCATTTTCAAGAAGTAAATTTCTAATTAACCTGGCTGCCATTTTCTGAGCTAACCCTTCGGCAACTTTTTGTCCCATTGTTTGTGTTTCAGGCTTACTAATTATTTTGCTGACTAGAGAAACCAAACGACGAGGATTAAAACCTGAAGTTTGTTGTAAAATACCAATAATATTACGTAAATGAGTAATAGTATAGGAATCTCGTTCTGTTTTTACGGGTGCCTCAGTTACTTTTATACCGACTCTTTGACGCAAAGTATTAGATAAATCGGAAATGGTTCTGCGACCGAAAAGATCGATCGCGTTGACAATTTCATCGGCAATGCGATCGCGAATAAACGTACCGCGATCGCTATACAGATAATCTAAGGCTTGGTCTACTACCTTATCAAAATCATAATCTTTAGAACTAGTGGCATTGCGTAAGAGGTTTTCCAAACGATGCCAGCGAAATCCTTCTTCTTTAAATAACAAGTCTCTTAAAGAAGCCCTTAATTCTGGAGCGGGATCGGTCAACAGACGCTTGGCGACATAGGGATAGGCTTTACTCAAAACTTTAAAATCTGGTTCGATGCCAATAGCAATTCCTTCTAAAGTTACCATCGAGCGAATAATCAGCGCGTAATAAGCAGGAACTGTAAAAGGAAACTCATACATCATTGCCGACATCTGATCGGTGATGCTTTTAAAGTTTAGTTCGGCAACGCTAGCACCCAGAGCATTACCAAAGACGTTAGCCAAGGCAGGAATTATGGGTTTTAAATTAGTATCGGGGGTTAAAAAATCTAATTTGATGTAGTCTTCTGCTAGAGCTTCAAAATCGCGGTTTACTAGATGTACTACTGCCTCGATTAAACCGTAACGCTGATAGGGCTTAATTCGACTCATCATGCCAAAGTCTAAATATGCCAGTCTGCCGTCGGGCATTGCCAGCAAGTTACCAGGATGAGGATCGGCATGAAAAAATCCATGTTCGAGTAATTGTCTAAGAGAGCATTCTACGCCAATTTCAACCAAATGAGTGGCATTTATTCCCTGTGCCTGAATTGCCGCAACATCGGTTAGTTTATTCCCCGTTATCCACTCCATAGTAAGGACGCGCTTGCCCGTATAGTCCCAATAAATCTTAGGGACGTAAATTTCTTCGATATAACCGTAGAGTTCTTTGAATTTTTCGGCGTTGCGTCCTTCTTGGTTGTAGTTAGTCTCTTCAAAAATACGTTCTGCTAGTTCGTCGGTGATAGCTACTAAATTAGAACGCACTTGTTTGATATTGTTCTGAACCCAAATAGCTATTGACCGCATTATGTAAATATCCAAGGTTATGCGGCGATTTAAATCGGGACGTTGAACTTTTACTGCTACTTCTTCACCAGTTTTAAGTTTGCCTTTATACACCTGTCCCAAAGAAGCTGCGGCGATCGGTTCTGGAGAGAGTTCGGCATAAATTTCTTCTGGCTTTTTACCCAGTTCTTCTTCAATAAACTGAAAAGCCACTCTGTTGGGAAAGGAAGGTAGCTTATCTTGTAGAGTTGCCAATTCTTCCAAATAAGTCGGTGGTACTAAATCGGGTCTGGTAGATAAAGCCTGACCGATTTTGATGTACGCAGGTCCTAACCTGGTTAAAATATTTCTTAATTGAATGGCTCTTTTACGTTCTTTTGATTCCGAACTACCAGTAAACTTGTCCCACCAGATTCCAAAAGCAAAGACAGCAAAGGTAGAAATAATGGTAATCAGTCTGCCAATAACTGTAAAGGGACGACGACGATACTGTGCGGTAATGCGATCGGGATTGTAACGCCAGTCTTCATCTTCATTAGATTTGGGTTCTTCGTAGGCAACGTTAATGTCTATAGGTTCGGCAACAGGCTCGGATGGCACGGTTACGGTTTCTACATTTGATAATGATGGTTCTACTGTTTGTTGGGGCATAAATGATTAGACTGACGTTAACAACTTTCTGTAAATAATTGTAACAACAGATTGCGTTCGCTCTAGTCTATCTAAAGATTGGATAGCAAAAATTGCACTCTGACTTTTCAAAATAAGCTATAAATTTGTCATCACTATTCACTACGGGGCAACTGCTCTTTTAACGCTGCTAGAGAAGACCAACGGCTATCGACAGGGAGTTCGCTAGCGGTAGATGTTTGAGTAGTTCCCTGGCATTCTTTACCACATAGCTGACGTAAAGGAGTTGCCAGGCACAACTGTTCGTAAAGCCAACTTTCGGGGTCAAAATAGCCGTTGGGAGGTAAGGTTTCGGACAGATCTTCTGTAGATACTTCTCTTTCTGCTGGCAAGTCTTCTATTTCTCCAGCCAATTCCAGCCAGATTATTTCTGAGTTATCGATCGCCAAACGATAATTGTAACTTTGCAGGCAGCGATCGCAAGTCAGGGTAACTATGGTTTCGACTTTAGCGACAACTTCTAAAAAGTTACCTCCATGCCTGACAACTAAGTTGCCTTTTACGGGAGTCAGAGTCGAAAATTCGGCAATGCGATCTTCGATTGCAATCTCTAATTTGCGTCCCGATGCTTTTAGCAGATTGGGAATATATATTGCTTGCATCTAGTTCACCTATAACTGCGGTGGTTATTCAAACACGCTCTTTTAAAGATATTTATGGTTCGGAATTTATTGCTGCAATCGTACCACCAATCTACGATTTGGCTCTTGACCGCGACTTTCGGTAGCTAAATCTTCAGCGTCTTGCAATAAAGTATGAATCTGCTTTCGTTCTGCTGAAGATAAATTAGGGATTTCTATCTCTTTTCCCGTTTGGCGAACCTGTTCTGCTGTCGATTCGCTCAAACTTAATAATTCATCATAGCGTCTGGTACGATAGCCATCTAATTCGATGGTCAGTGACTTTTGCGCTGCTGAATCTAACTTTAAGTTGACTAAAGTATTGGCTAAATACTGAATAGCGTCTAAATTTTCACCTTTGTCGCCTATTAACTGCTCTTGCTGTTGGGGAGTAAGATTGGCTGGTTCGATATTCAACCAATCAGAGTCGCGATCGCTTTCTATTTTGGCAAATCCTTCCTTAGTTACCGTAGCGGTTATACCCATTAGGGATAACAGGGTTTGTAACCACTGCTGGCTTTGTTCTACTTGACTTTCCACTGTGCTACTTCCTAACCCGAGGTTTTCTCTTTTTTCTTGGAGCGTTTGCGCTCGAATGGCAGAGCTTCTCTATCTGATTCGGCTTTTTCCTGTTCTTCGAGGATTTTTTGCAGATTTTCTGGTAGGGGTTCCCGCATTAAAAACCAAGTTTGACCCATCTGAAAGAAGTTAGCCACCACGATATACATCAAAACTCCAGCAGGTAGAGGAAAAAACAAAAACATACCGCTAAACAACAGAGGAGTAATTTTATTTACCGTTTGCTGCTGGTCTGCTCCCTGCCCTGCCGACTGCGAACCGCTTAGTTGCTGGTTGATATAAATACCAATTCCGAACAACAGTACCATCGACAAAATATCAAAGTTGATATTGCCATTTTCGTCGGTTACGCCAACTCTGCCCAAGGCTTTGATAAACAAAAATCCCGTATTAGCTGCAATACCTGGAACAGTTACCCTTACGGTTGCATCCCCTGGTTCTAGAGCGGTAATCGTACCGTCTTTATTGACTTTTAGCCTTTCGCTACCTTTAGTTATTTCTATATCTGGTTCATTAATTTGCGCTTCTGGATCTTCGGCTACTAAAGTTTTAAACGATCTACCTTCGGCAGTTTGTAATTCTACTTTAGTTGTTTCGCCTACAGCCAGCTTATTTCCGCCTGGTAATAATGCTGCTATTTTGTAGTGAACGCCGTCATTTATGTAAATATTTTTAGCTTTAGTTTCAAAAGCTTCGGGTTCGATGCGTTCGATCTGTTCCTGGGGGAAAATTTGTACGTTGATATCGTAGGGAGTGTTGGTAAAAGGCGATCCTCTAAGGGTAGCAAACAGAGCAAATAAGATTGGCATTTGCAATAACAAAGGCGCACAACCAGCTAGAGGATTGCCAAACTCCTGCATCAATTTTGACATTTCTTCTTGCTGTTTGGCGGTATCGTTTTTATACCTTTGTTTGATTTGTTCTTGTCGCTCCTTCATTAAAGGTTGGACAATTTTCATTTTTCGCATGTTGCGAATTTGCCCCGCACTTAAAGGAAAAACGGCAAAGCGAATTACCAAAGTTAAAGCGATAATTGCAAAACCGTAGCTAGGCACAATCCCGTAAAAAAAGTCCAGGATTGGCAGCATAACGTTGTTTGAGAGAAAGCCAATACCAAAATCCATGTTTATAATCCGTCCAACCTTTATGCGGTAGTTTTATCTCAATATAGTTTAGTCGATCGCCTCTGCGGAAAACCGATCTCTGTCTAGTTTGCTTGTATTGCTTCAACCGATCTACCTGTTTTTTCAGCCACTCGTTGAGAAATATAGTCGCATATATCTCTAAATTGAGGGACTGCTCGCATTTCTAAGCGACTCTTATCTTTAAGAGTAATTACGATATCACCCCATAAGCCGATGCCTCTGGGAACATTAACTATCTTAACTATTTCCGAATAGATAATATCGGTACGTTCCCTACCCATCCAGCCACCGATTACAGAAATACGGCGATCGGTAATTCGATAGCGCAACCACAAGGCTCTAACAATCGCACCGACTGTAAGAGGAATACAAATTACTGTAAATGCCAATAAAATATTAAATATCAGGTCTCCCACATGAGGACCACCTTCGTAATATACTTCTTCTTTAATGCCCATTGATTATTTTGGTTTTAATTAGTAACTCGTTTAATTCTCTCAAAAAATGTTCGTATTTGCACTTAACTGCTGAGGGTTTGACGACAATTACTACTTTCCAATTAGGTGCGATCGCTGGCAGTAATTCTCTAATTGCACCTTTAATTTGTCTTTTGATGCGATTGCGAACTACGGCTTTTTTACTAACTTTTTTGCCTATAGAAATACCTATTTTGGTAGGTTCCGATGCAGAGTTATTTTTTGCCGTAGATAAGGCTCTTAAAATTAAATTAGGACTGTAACGGCGGATTTCTCCTTCGTAAACAGCCCGAAAATCTCGCCAGTTTGTCAGTCGGTGGACTTTAGGTAATCCCACATTAACCAATCTATACTGCTAAACGATGCCTTCCTTTTTGGCGACGTGCCTTGATTACTTTGCTACCGTTTTTGGTTCGCATCCGAGCGCGAAAACCAGATGTTCTTTTTTGTTTGCGGTTGGTACCGCCTAAAGTGCGTTTGGTCACTCGATTATGCCCTCCTTAAAAATAGATAGCTTTATGTACAAAAAATCACCAATCTCTAATTATATCACAAATTAAGGATCGATGCTAATGACCCAGGCTCCTAACTGTTCGCGAATGGGCAAATCCGTTGCAGGTAAAACTTGAGCGAAGAAGTAGTAAGTTCCTACTTCGGGATTTCTGACATTAGAAAAAACAATTTCGACTTTGCGGCTTTCTTTTAGAGGTTCTTCTAAGTCAATTTCAATAATCTGGCTTTCCTGGTCCCAAATTACTTCTCGTAAAGGCAAAGATTCTTCTTCCCCATCTTTTTGAACTCTAACTTCAATGCGATCGGTGTCGAATTTACCATCAAAATAGTCGGGATAAGAAATAAAAAACTTAGAGGCACCGCCAATCAATTTCTTACCAGGAATTCGCAAACGATAGCGATCGCGAGCGTCTGCTTTACCGCCAAAATCTAAATAATAATTGAGAACATCTACATCTTCTTTGCCAAAAATAACCAAACCAGAACCGCCTTGAGCATTGGCGATCGCGCCCAATCCACCTAAAGTACAGGTAGCTACGGCTAATGATGTCAAACAAGTTTTAAAAGATAATTTACTAACCATAGTTTTACGCAAATATTTTTAGTTATTAATTAATGATTTATTTTCTGACTGTAGCAAAGTTATCGTTTTATTGGACGCAGACGAATCTAAAAAGTGCCATTAATTAAATTGTCAATAAATCGATTGAGTTGGGGAAACAACTTTTTGAGTTCGACTTTCGCCGACCTGCTTATGAGATAATTTCTGGATTAGTGAATGACAGTAAATCGGATAGGATAATGACCAAAACAGCATGGGTATTCCCAGGACAAGGCTCGCAAACTTTAAACATGGGTGTAGATCTACAGGATCTGCCTGGCGCGAAGCAGAAGTTTGAAGCAGCAGCAAAAATATTAGGCTGGTCTATCCTCGATATTTGTCAACAAGATGAAGCAACTTTATCTCGCACACTTTACACTCAACCATGCCTTTACGTTATCGAATCGATCTTGGCTGACATCTTAAGCGAAAAAATTGGTTTACCTCAATTATTAGCAGGACACAGCCTAGGTGAATATGTCGCTCTCTACACCGCAGGAGTATTTGATTTTGAGTCGGGATTAAAAATAGTTAAAAAAAGAGCAGAACTGATGGATAGTGCGGCAGGCGGAAAAATGATGGCACTAATGAAGTTCGGTCGTTCTGAGTTAGAACAGGCATTGAAGGCAAGCGAAAATGTAGTTTTGGCTAACGATAATAGTGAGGGACAGGTAGTTATTTCAGGTACGCCAGAAGCTGTAGATAAAGTCTCGTCCCAGGTAAAAGCCAAACGCGCTCTAGAGTTAGATGTATCTGGGGCCTTTCATTCTCCACTAATGCAGAATGCTTCGCAACAGTTTGAGTCGGTATTGGATACCGTTACTTTTAGCAATGCTAAAATTCCCGTTTTGTCTAACGTCGAGCCTGTCGCTACTACCGATAAAACTAAGTTAAAACAACGCTTGGTGCAGCAAATGACGGGTTCGGTGCGCTGGCGCGAAATTATGCTTCAGCTAGCTCAATCTAATATCGAACGAGTATTTGAAGTCGGACCTGGTAAAGTGTTGACGGGTTTGATTAAAAGAACCTGTAAGAATATTGAGTTAAATAATGTGGGAACGGCAGAACAATTACAGCAAGTTACTGCTGCTTAAAGCTATCTTTTTCGACTCCATAAAGCTATACCTCCGCCTCGACCTCTAGCAGCGATAAAATTTTCACGAATTAGAAAATAAACAAAAAAAGGACTTTGGGCGATCGCCTGAGTAGCAAATTCTTTTTCCTTGGTGCGACCATTGCGGATATAGCCGTGATAGAGTTTAATTTTGTTTAGTTTTACTGTTATAGTCGTAAATTCAAATTGAAGAATGTTTTTGGGGGGTACAAACTTAATTGGTCCCGATAGGGATAGTTCGATAAAACCCAGCTTGACTCGGTTTTTTACTCTACCTAAGTTGGGAAGTTGACTGTCAAGACTCTCGCTCGAACTTTTTTCCTGTTTCTCTTGAGTATGATAGATAAGTTCGATATCGAGAAACTTAGGAACATAGCGTCCCGCACCTAAAACAACGCCTGCTTTTTCTCTGGTTTTTTTAGTCCCTGTTATTAAGCGCAATTGCCAGTTTCCCAATAATTCTTCAAAAGAGTGTTGGGGTTTTTGTTTTCTGTTGGCTTTTTCTACGGCAACTAACCGCTCGACTACTTGAGATGCAGGAGGTAGTTCGCTGCGAGAGAGAAATAAATTAGCTGCCTTTTCTATGATTTCCATAAATAAATATATATAAGGTTTTTAAGGCTCTATTGAATTTTTGCTAGTAGCAATATCTGTACCGAGTTTGGTTTCACCAGTTCTAATAAAAATGTTAAGATATGTATAGTTTTATTAAAAATTAGTTATTTTTAATGTTAGTCAAGAAACAAAAGGCTGCTAGCTAGTATTTAACTATCGGAACTACTACGGTTTGCTGCAAAGCTTTCACAGTTAGGCAGTATGGTTTTAAATATCTAACTACCAAAGACTAAAATGAAATATTTTTCAGTCATACATATAATAATTTAAACCAGCAAGCAAGATTAATTATTTTTATTAGTTATTGGCTGTATATCTAAACTACTAAAAGTTTTTTAATATGTCTCTTAGCCTTATATTTATAAACACATTTTTATTTTAATAACCTTAAAGCGCGAGTCAAAAAAATTAAAAATATTTTCTAATTTTTTCAAACCTCAAAAACAATAATTGGCAAAAAACTGTAAATATTTATGTATCTAATTACTGAATTGTTAGGATGGCTGGGCTTTAAAAAAACGTCAAAAGCTTACTGGCTAAAGATCGATACTACCGTACCAAAATGCACCTACTACTTTGGACCTTTTGATAGTCTCTGGGAAGCTAGATTAATGCAGCCTGGTTATATTGAAGATTTGACAGAAGAACAGGCGCAAGGTATAAAAGTCAAGCTATTAAAGCGGATGCAACCAGCAGAATTGACTATTTACGATGAAGAATAAATTCTTAAATGAGATTAATTTTAAAAAACTTACTTTAGGTTAATAAACGCTGCCGAACTCAAAAAATTGGCAGCGGTAATTATATTTTAGATGAATCGGCTAATTAATATTATTTTGGTTGCGCGAGGTGCAGAATATCAAGCTGTATGTAGAGGCTTAAAACAAGCTAAATGTAACCAGCAAAAAGTAGTTGCCATTCCTATAGGAATTAATAATATCAAGCGATATTTAGAAGCGATACCATTTGGTCAACCTCAACCCCAATCCGCTCTTTTAATGGGTTTATGTGGCAGCTTGACTTGGCAATATCGTGTAGGAGATAAAGTTTTATACCAAAGCTGTAATTATCACGATCGCACTCTAGTTACGGATGAGTCGTTAACTCATGCTATTTGGCAAAAGTTATCCAAATCCGTTGCTTTAGCTAATTCTGTCACTAGCGATCGCCCTATTTGTCTGGCTAGTGAAAAGTTGCGTTTGGGTAATATCTATCCAAACAGCGTCGTCGATATGGAAGGATTTGCTTATTTACAGGCGCTGCAAAAAAGAGGTGTAGCGGTAGCAATGTTAAGAACCGTTAGTGACGATCTTACAGGAGACATTCCCAATCTCGCTCGGGCGATCGACGATAAGGGAAATTTAAAAACTTTCGATCTGGCGATCGCTATGTTGCAACAGCCAATAGCAGCCACCAGATTAATTAAAGGTTCTTTAATTGGCTTAAAAGCCTTACAACAAATTACTGCTGAGTTGTTTAGTAGTTAAAAGCAATTCTCGGTCACGTGAAGTATATTTAAGTCTTGTTGAATACTAGGCACTTAAAGCTGGAGCGGTTTGTTGCTTCAAGTTATAATTTGTATCTCACTCATTTAAGAATTGCTATATACTTGCTACTTGCTATTTGCTACTTTCTTAGAATAAGTTCTTCCTTTCCAACTACCACCTTTCCCTTGCCAGTGTTTTATCGCCGAATCAATAGTCATTAAAGTATATAAAAAAGTGATCGCGGGTAAGCATAAAGCCCAAAAAAACGATATTTGGTATAGCTTAACTGTAGGTAAATAAGCCACAGTCATTAATAACCAAGTAAGCAATCCTACTATAGCAAACGAGTAATTGTGAATTGCTAATCCCAAAATTATACTTATTGGCGGAACTAAATAAACCAGGAGCATTCCTAAAACAGTCCCAATTAATAATAAAGCCGAATAGTTTAACTGAGTAAACGCCGTACGAGCAATAGTATCCCAAATAGTTTTTAAATCTTCATAAGCTCTCAAACTAGTGGTGGTTTCAGTTAACCCCAACCAAATTTTATTTTTTTTATCGCTATTGAATTTAATTGCTTTAGCCAAAGCACAGTCGTCAATTAAAGCTTGAGCGATCGCTTCAATACCACCAATATTTTCTAAAGCTTGGCGACGAATTAAAATACAGCCACCTGCCGCCGCCGCAATAGAACTATTGGGATTATTAACTAAAGAAAACGGATACAGTTTTTGAAAGAAAAATACAAAAGCAGGAATTAATAATTTTTCCCAGAAACTTTTACACCTAAGCAATACCATTAAAGAAACTAAGTCTAAATGTTCGGTTTCGGCTTTGGTAACTAACTGAGTTAGATTATGGCGATCGTGTTTGATATCGGCATCGGTTAATAAAAAATAATCTGGTGCTGGAGTTTGCTCGTTAGCAAAGTCAATTCCTTGTTTTACCGCCCATAATTTGCCTTTCCAATTATTAGGTAACGGTTTCCCCGAAATAATATTTATTTTTTCAGTTTGTTGTAAAGCGCTTGCTGTTTTTTTGGCGACTTTTGTTGTATCGTCTGTACTCTGGTCATCCACTAAAGCAATAGAAAAACTACCAACGTAATCTTGATTTAAAAGAGAAGGCAGACTAATTGGCAAAACATCTGCCTCATTTCGTGCTGGAATTATCGCCCAAATAGCAGGATAAGATTCTAACTTTGTATTATCTAAATTAATTCGTCGATCTGCTAGCCAGAATTTTCCCCAAAAAAGTATTAAAAATAACCAAATGATTAGCGATAAACAAGCGATTATAGTCGAGAACGTGTTCATATAGACGAGAAAAATATACGAGCGAGTAGTTTACTTTTTAGGATCGTCTTTGTAAGGTATATATGTCTTAAAGGAAAAAATATTGCCAAGATGACTGATACTCCCCTCACACCGCAGCAAGTAGTCGAACAGCTTTATTGGCGTTATGCTACCAAAAAGTTCGATCCCAGTAAAAAAATTTCTGAATCTGAATGGAAAACCTTGGAGCAAAGTTTGGTTTTGTCTCCTTCTTCCTTTGGTTTGCAGCCTTGGAAATTTTTTGTAGTTCGCAACCCAGAAATACGCCAACAGTTATTAGAGCATTCCTGGGGACAAAAACAGGTTGTAGATGCCTCTCATCTGGTTGTTTTTGCGATCGAGCAAGATGTAGACAAGTCAGATGTAGATCGTTTTGTCAAGCGGATGTCAGAAGTGCAAGAAGTACCAGTAGAAAATTTGCAGGGATTTGGCGATATGGTGAAGGGATTTCTAAGCGATCCTCCTTATCCTTTAGAAATAGATAAATGGTCAACCAGACAAGTTTATATTGCTTTGGGATTTTTCATGTTTACTGCGGCAGTATTAGAAATTGATACCTGTCCGATGGAAGGATTCGTACCTGCTAAGTATAATGAAGTTCTAGGACTAACAGAAATGGGATATAGTGCTGTGGTACTCTGCTGTGCGGGATATCGAGCAAGCGATGATAAAAGTGCTGCCAGACCTAAAGTTCGCTATTCTACAGAAGAAGTAGTAACTTATATCGATTGATGGCGTAACTTTTTTTGTGTTATAGCAATCCTAAATGATTCATGAGAAAATTTTTTTGCCTTTTACCTTTTTCTAATTGTTTAGTTCACAAATGAAATAGGATTGCTATATTAAATTTTTTGACAGAGTATTAATCCAAACCACTGTTGTGAATCGGTGTAGTTTTGAACTACGCTTAAACCTTTTTGTTGCAGATAAGCCGACATTTGTTTAAGATCGAACTTACGAGAAATTTCAGTAAGAATTTTTTCTTCTTTAGTAACGTTTATTGTTAAATTTAAGGCAGTTAAGTTTACCGAGTGAGTTTTTTTACAAATTAAATACATTTCTATTTGACTGTCTTTAGTATTGTAAATAGCTCGATGCTCGAATAAATTTGGCTCGAAATTTCCTGCAAAGCGAGAATTTAAATGCTGCAACATATTGAGGTTAAAAGCAGCAGTAATACCTCGCTCGTCGTTATAGGCTGCTGTCAAAATTTCTGGTGATTTTTGTAAATCTATTCCTAATAAAAAATAATCCCCAATATTTAGAGCATTTTTAATTTGTTCGATAAAGCGATCGCACCGTTGGCGATTAAAGTTACCAATACTACTGCCTAAAAAAACAATTATTTTGTTACCAGAATAAGAGCCTGATAACTGTTCTAATGCTTGTTGATAGGTAGCGACTTTACCGCTTATTTTTAGATTAGGATAGTCTGTCAATAACCGAGCGGCACTTTCTTGTAAAATGCTACCGCTAACGTCAATAGGAACGTATAGTAAAGAGGAATATAAACTGGAGCAACGCTCAAAGCAGGCTGGCGAATTCACTTCGCCAGTAATCTTTGAGTAAGCATTGAGTAATAGACGGGTTTTGGTCGAACTGCCGCTACCTAATTCGATTAACTCGTTAACTCTAGTAATTCGAGCAATTTCAGCGGCATATTTTTCTAAGATCGCTGCTTCGGTACGAGTCGGATAGTATTCTCGAAGCTGACAGATTTCTTCAAATAATTGCGAACCTTTGCTGTCATAAAAGTAACGTGAGGGAATAGTTTTAGGAGAGCTAGTAAATCCTGCAACTACCTCTTTAACATCATCGCGATCGAGTGCTTGAGAATCTAATAAACGCTCGATATGTAAACGATCGTCGATTGAGTTGCGATTGCGAAGCGGATGCTCTTCGAGCTTATCGCCTGTTGGTTCCTGAAAAGCTGACATTAGCAAATAGTATTTACGCTCCATCTAGTTTACACGATTGATGTAAATAAATAGAGAGCGATCGCCTTAAAAGATTGCTGGTAGTTTCTAACTCAATCGAACTGGCGTAATAACTTGAGATCGCTTGATTCATGGCGACGAGTTTCTTAAATCCCGAGTTTGTCAAATCCAACATCGGCAAAATTAGCAAAAAATGGGGAAAATTGCTGTTAAAAATCTGGTTCGATCTATTCGATATTGCCGTTAGGTGTTACACATAACTCATGTTCGATGTTGTTTTTGCCACTTTGTTTGACTCGATACATCAACCTATCTGCTATTTTCAACATTTTATCGGTTGAATCGGGGAAATTTTGGAAAGTAACCGCTCCTATGCTAAGACTTACTGAAGGGTGGTAAGCTTCAATAGATGTTCTGATTTGTTGCTGAAGTCGAAACAAAATGCTTTGAGCAGCTTCATAGT
The DNA here is from genome assembly GCF_000756305.1 of Myxosarcina sp. GI1. Taxonomy (NCBI): domain Bacteria; kingdom Bacillati; phylum Cyanobacteriota; class Cyanophyceae; order Pleurocapsales; family Pleurocapsaceae; genus Myxosarcina; species Myxosarcina sp. GI1. The sequence goes on along the minus strand of NZ_JRFE01000026.1, from coordinate 16,976 downwards.
TCGTTTCTGGTAAAAGCAAAGCAAATTCGTCTCCCCCTAAACGAGCGACGGTATCCGTTTCACGAATTTGTTGTTTGACAGTTTGAGCAATAAATCTTAGTAATTTATCTCCCAGATCGTGTCCTTGGCAATCGTTAACTTCTTTAAAGTTATCTAGATCGAAATAAGCTAAAGTTAGACAATGACCGTAACGAACAGAGCGTATAGATTCGCTTCGCAATAGTTCGATAAAAAATCGTCGATTTGCTATTCCTGTCAAGGGGTCTATACGAGACAAAGTTTTTTCTTTTTCGTAAGCTGTTTTGAGATTAGATATTAAATAGGCTATGGTGAAAAACACAACCAATCTTACTAATGTATTCCATAAAATTATCAGTGGATGAAGATGAGGTTTGGCTACATATTCGCCAATAATCCAACCAACAGTGCTTAATAATACTAAAGAAAAAGAAAACCGTTTTTTGCCATACCAGCTTGTAAAAGAAATAGGTAACAAATAAAGAATAGATAGGGAAATATCGATAACGATCAGGTAATCAATAACATTAATAATTACCACGCCAATAAAACTAATGATTAAAACATAATTTGTTTTTTTAACGTTAGCTGTTTTTGGCTTCATGATTGAGCTAAATATTACTTCTAAAATAGACTGTAACTAATCCATAAGCCTTGCAGAATAATTCCCAAACAAATAACAATAGCAGCTACAACTGCACCGCGCATCTTACCCCAGGTCGAGCAAATCCAATTTTTTACCAGCCATTGAATCGCAACTGTTGCTAAGGCGATCGCAATTAAAACTGAAGTTGACAGATAAATTATTTCAAACCACGATGTCGATAAAAATTCTGTTAGTAGCAATACAAACGAAGTAAATATAACGACCCAGATAATTATCGTTTCTATGACTAAATAAATCTCTAATATCGCGCCACAACTTATACCTATAACTAAAGCTAAATAATCAAAATCTTTATTCACTGTAGTTATAAAAGCAGACAAGCTAAAAGAAATTGCCAAAAGCAACAAACAGGCAAGCCAAGGTTTTAGCGAAGAACGCGGTCGGTGAGGAGGAGGCGATATTAACCGAGATTTAGAGTTCATTAGCGTACAATTCGCTTCACGAAAAGGAAGATCGACGGTTACCTAAAAACCAACGTTGAAATAACTTCTCTAATTCTATCCAAACAAACATCAACATACTAAAACCAAAACAAATTCCCAATTCAGTAGAACTAAGCAGATGGGTATCAAAAAAGTTACGCAGAGGTTCGACATAAATAAGCAGTAGTTGCAAAACAGTAGTAAGAATTACCGCACCCAATACATAGAGGTTAGAAAAAGGATTCATTTCGATAGTAAGTCTGGTATCCGAACGAACTGCTAAAGCGTGTCCCATTTGAGCCAGACATAGAGTAGTAAATACCATAGTTTTCCAACGATCTGGGTCGCCATCGAGACTATCGTATTTGTACGACCAAACCATTAAAGTAATAGACAGTAGCGCGAAAATAATCCCAATTCTGAGCATATACCAACCCAAACCGCGAGCAAAGATACTTTCTCTGGGGCTGTATGGTGGACGACGCATAACGTTAGGTTCGGCAGGTTCTAACGCTAAAGCTAAAGCTGGTAAACCATCTGTTACCAGATTCATCCACAAAATTTGCAATGGAGACAGAGGAACCCCACCCAACCCCAGTAAAGGTGCAGCAGCAATAGTTAAAACCTCACCAATATTGCTGCCGAGAATGTATTTGATAAATCGTCGAATATTATCGTAAACTACTCTGCCTTCTTCGGTAGCAGCGACGATGGTAGCAAAATTATCATCCAGTAAGATTGTATCGCTAGCTGCTTTACTAACATCAGTACCTGTAATCCCCATAGCAATACCGATATCAGCTTGTTTGAGAGCAGGAGCATCATTAACGCCATCTCCTGTCATAGCTACAAACTCACCACGTTTTTGTAAGGCTTTGACAATACGTAGCTTGTGTTCTGGTGCTACACGAGCATAGACATTTGCTTCTTCAACTACTCGTTCCAGTTCTTCCGCAGACATTACTTCTAGTTCTTGTCCCGTCACGGAGCGATCGCTCGGTAGAGCAATTTCCAGACGAGCGGCGATCGCCATAGCGGTAAGGGGATGATCGCCAGTAATCATCACGGTACGAATTCCTGCCTGTTTGCAGCGTCTAACAGCTTCTGTGACTTCGGTACGGGGTGCATCGAGCATTCCCACCAAGCCCAACCAAATTAGCCCCTGTTCGTTTTCGGCTTCTGTACCTGCGGGGGGGATTTCGGCAAGCGGTTTATAGGCAAAACCCAATACTCTCAAGCCATTACTTGCCAGATTATTGTTGGTTTCGAGAATTTGCTGTCTTTGAGGTTCGGCGATCGCTTCTGTCGAGTTTTTAAGTTGCAAGCGATCGCATCGTTCCAAAACTAGCTCTGTTGAGCCTTTAGTAAACATTAAGTAGGGTAATTCCTGTCGATTGGGATTAGCCACAATAACCGACATTCGTTTGCGTTCGGAGGAAAAGGGAAATTCGCCCAAACGAGGCATAATTTGCTCTAATTTTTCTTTAAAAATATTTGCTTTACCAACTAAAGCAAGTAATGCCCCTTCTGTCGGATCGCCTAAGATAAAATATTCTTCGGTATTGTTGGTAGGATTTGTAGCCTGCTTTAGCAGAGCATCGTTACACAGAACGCAAGCCTGAAACAATTTTCTAACTTCGGGTTCTCGTTCGATACAGTCACTTTCTCGACACTCAAACGTTCCTAATGGTTCGTAACCTTCTCCCATGACTTTAAACTGATAAGAAGCAGTATATACTTGCTGCACCACCATCTTATTTTGGGTCAGAGTTCCTGTTTTATCAGAACAAATAGTAGTTACCGAACCCAGAGTTTCTACCGCGGGGAGTTTGCGTATTAGTGCCTGGCGGCGAATCATCTTTTGGGTGCCAATTGCCAAAGTGACGGTAACTACAGCAGGAAGTCCTTCGGGAACGACGGCTACAGCCATACTCAAAGATATTTCTAACAGTTCGTCAAAAAACTGCCATCCCGCTCGTAATACGCCACCGATAACGACTACAGCTACCAAAGCCATCGAACCACTGACTAAGACATTGCCTAGTTGGTTCATTCTTTGCTGTAAAGGTGTGGGTTCGCTTTCCACGCTTTGTATCATGGCAGCAATCCGTCCAATTTCGGTTTCCATACCCGTGCGAGTCACGATCGCTTTAGCTCTGCCTCGAACTACTTCTGTACTTTGAAAGACTAGATTGGTGCGATCGCCTAAAGCAGTATCCGCTGCTAAAATAGCATCTGCATTTTTATCAACCGCAGTAGCTTCACCCGTGAGAGTAGACTCGGCAATTTGCAAATTTTGTGCTTCTAATAAGCGTCCGTCGGCAGCAATTTGCACTCCTGCTTCTAACAACATGATGTCTCCTGGAACTAGTTCTCTAGCATCAATTTCTTGGGTGTTGCCGTTACGTATAACCCGTACTTGAGGAGCAGAAAGATTTTTGAGAGCAGCCAGGGCTTGTTCTGCCCGACTTTCCTGGAGATAGCCCAAAATTCCGTTCAAAATAACGATGGCAAAAATAGCGACTGCATCTTTAGGAAAGTTGCCCTCGCGTAAGTCTAAAATTGCCGATACTATCGCTACCGCAATTAGCATCAGCAGCATAATATTAGTAAACTGATCCCACAAAATGCTTAAAGCACTACGTCCGCCAGTTTCTTTAAGTTCATTTACGCCAAAGTACTGTTGTCTTCTATTGACTTCATCAATAGACAATCCGTAATGAAGATCGCTTTGTAATAATTCAATAGTTTCTTCGAGCGCGATCGCCTGCCAAGTTTCGTTGGTTTGAGGCATAGCCACTGCCTTAGAAGTAGTAGGAAAATTCATATCTTATTTTGTTTGTAAAAAATATACTGGAGCAAACAGCATTATTTTGAAAAATTAAAAGTCCCCCAGAACTAAGGATCTGGGGGCAAGATGAAAAAAACTTAAATGCGAAGCAAAGTAACTTTTTTAATGGCTTTTAAGGTTTAGATTTTTTTTTAAAATTTGGATCGATAGGAAACAGCCAGGCAAGCAAAATAATAATTAAGACAATTGCCACAACAGTTATTATCTGAAAAATCAAGATATTAGACATAATAAACAAAATATTTGTAAAGTTTTTTTACGATTTAAATAGATTTTTTGATTAAATTGTTGTGCAAAACAATAGCACTGCGATCGGGTCGTTCGATCGAACCCTCTCGTTCTAACTCGTTAATAGTTTTAGTAATTCCAGGTCTATTGCTTCCTATAAAATCTGCTAGTTCCTGATGAGTTAAGTAAATTTTTTTTGTTTTTTCATTATGAGATTCAATACCAAACTTTCTAACTAAAAATATTAAAGATTTTATTACTTTTTGACGAAGACTTTTATGGCGAAAGATATACAATAGTTCTTCTGTATCTTGTTGATGGCGACGCAATTCCTTAGATAGATAATGCCAATATTCTCTGTGTACGCAAGTGGCTCTAACGGGTGTCAAACACTTTATTTCATAGGGATTGATTCTCGACAAATATTGACCGACTACATCACCCATTCCCCAGTATCCTAACACAATCGCCCTTCCTTCTTCATTCCAGGTTCTAGTTTTAACTATCCCTTGATTGATCAACCAAAGGTGATCGAGATCGGAAATTATTGTATTACCATGTTTAAATAATTTTTGTTGCCATTGAGGTTTGCTAATTTCTAACATTGAATCTATTTTAAAAAAGGTTTTTAGTTTTTTGTTGTCAATAAAAGTTTACCAGCGTTAGTACGACAAACTAAGGTAAAAATTTGAAAATCGAAAATATGGTATTAAATAAAAAAATAAGTAACAAAGAATTCGAGTTTTTACAATTATTTATTAATACTTCTATAATCAAACGAAATTAATATTTTAAACATTGATGGCGATTGGCGATTGCGTAGCAAGTCCTTCGGACTCAGCCAGCGTCCAGAGCGCGATCGCAAAAAAATCGTTTGGTTTGACCGCGAAAATTTACCTTCGTTTGGTTTGAGTTAATTAAAATTACGCTTGGCGAGCCTTTTTAAGCGCGCTCTAAACAGCATTTTGTTTGAATTTCGTTTTTGTTGCGTTGCCCAACGTATAGAAGTGCCGCCTTTTAACAATCGAGGCATGGCAATTGGTGTCCAATAGTAGATCGAAAGTAGTTTGCGACTGCGCTCCAAAGGACAGGTTAGGGGAGTAGGTACACCATGAAAGGTTTTAGTAGTAGTAGGAAAAATAATCGTACGATTAAAATAAGGAGCGTAACTAACTCGGTGATTAGAATTTTCGTAATCTTGTAACGTTAGTTCTCCTCCCCAACTAGTATCCCAATCCTGGTTGAGATAAATTAGTAAATTGACGCGACGCATTAAAGGTAAACTAGAGTGTTTGGTATAGTCGGCGTGCATTTCTAGCCAACCGTCTCGATACATTTCATGTAAACCCGCACCATGAAACATAGGATCGCCAACTAAATTATCAATTCCTACAATTGGTTCGATCGCTTTGATAACCTCTCTGGAATTTAGCCACAAACAAAACATTTGGGTAAATATAGGCAATTTATCTATACCACGCGAAGTAGTTTTAGATTCATGGGTAGAATTCCAAACTAGCCAGTCTCGATGTTCGGGTTGGGGAAACTCTGCTAGCAAACGTTCGAGTAACTCTGGTTCAAACAGGTTATCGATTGCTAAATGAGGATAGGGTTTGGCTGTAATATATGACTGTTGCCAAATTTTAGAGCGATTGCGAAGCAACTCTAAAGCTTGAGAAAAAGGTTTTAAATTAAAAATCTCGTTTTTATTATCTAACGCAGATAAATCAAGCTGCATAAACTTTTAATTGTTGAAAAAGAATATGTATAAAGCAGTATTGAGCTTAACAAACTGTTTTTTCATGTCCATGACAGTTCGGTGTCAGTTTTGACAAAACAGTGAAGTTGAAAAAGTCAAAAATTAAAAGGCAAAAGTTAAAAATTTGTTTTGACTTAATGCTTTTGAGAATGTGTGTTAACATTGCCGTGCTAATTAGCGAGAGGCAAGAAAAATTTAAACGTACTGCCTATTCCCAACCGACTTTCAACAAATATTTCACCTTTGTGTAATCTAACTAAGCCACGACAGATTGCCAAACCAATACCAGTACCACTGTATTTTTGAGAACGGGACTTTTGCGATCGCCAGAAACGTTTAAAGATATAAGGCAGTTCATCAGCAGGAATTCCCGTTCCCGTATCCGTTATAGATATCCAGACTCTTCGATCTTCGCTCCAAACTTTAAGAGCAATGGTACCTTTAGGTGTGTGGCGAATCGCATTACTCAGTAAATTAACTAAAATCTGTTCCAGGCGATCGCTATCTGCCATGACATAAGGTAAATTGTTCGGACAGTTTAAATTCAAGTCGCGATCGCTATCGAGTAGTTGGGCGGCAAATCTTTCTACCAACGGTACTAGAATATAGCGCAGGTCTGTTGGCTGCAGCTTGAGCGGTAAATTACCAGCTTCAGCTTGAGAAAGCTCTTGTAAATCGTTGACCAAACGTTGTAAACGTTTAGTTTCGCGAATTAGTCGAAAATAAATTTGCGAATTAGGCAAGATAATTCCGTCGGCAATTTCTTCCAAACGACCGCGAATAATAGTTAGTGGTGTTCGCAGTTCGTGAGTTAAATCGTCGATAATCTCTTTTCTTTTGGCTTCTACATCTTCTAAAGTAGATGCCATCCGATTGAAACTCGTTGCCAGACGATCTAATTCGGGAATTTCTAAATCGGGCATTCGCTTGTTTAATTTGCCGTTGGCAAACTGATAGACCATTGTTTCTAGATGCTCTAACGGCAGTACGATCCTTTTAGTTATCCAATAGCTCAAAATTGCTGCCGCTAAAGTACCGATTAATAAAGACCAAAAATTGCCATGAATCCAGGTGCTTTCAAATATTTCTAACAGTTGAGCGTTAGCGGTATGAATCGTTAACCCTTTTCCTTCTAAACTTCTAACTTGGGTTTGAAAAAAACGAGATGAAAAAAAATTACCTACCAGAGAAGATGCAGTTACGGCGACAATAGTAACTAAAATATGCGAGAAAAACAGGCGAGTAGGTAAATTGAGTGAGATCGGGTTCCAGCTATGAATCTTCAAATTTATAACCCACACCAATTACAGTTTGAATAAAGATAGGATTACTAGGGCAGGGTTCGATTTTTTTACGTAACCTGGCTATATGAGTATCGATTACTCGCTCTTCACCAAAAAAATCATCTCCCCAGAGTTTTTCAATTAATTGCGCTCGTTCCCAAACTCTTCCAGGATGCTTGAGAAATAAAGCCATTAATTTAAACTCAGAAGTCGATAAATCCAACAGTTCTGTTGAGTCGCCATCGAGATGACGACTTACACTGTGTTGTTCTAGCTCGATCGCAAAAGTTTTAGTACGCAACACCTGAGACTGATTGCTCTCGCGAAGACGACGGCGTAATAATGCCCGTACTCTGGCGACTAATTCTCTAGGGCTGAAAGGTTTGATGTAGTAGTCATCTGCTCCTGTCGATAGACCAATAATGCGATCGATTTCTTCTCCTCTAGAAGTCAACATTAAGATATAGGGGTCTTTGACTACGGATTTTTGGCGGATTTGAGTACATATTTCCAAACCATCCATACCTGGTAATCTAAGATCGAGTACGATCAAATCGGGTTGTCGTTCGGCAAAAAGCTGTAAAGCAGAATGACCGTCGTAACAAACCTGACATACAAATCCTTCAGCTTCTAGGCATTCGCGAATGATTTCGGCAATTTCGCGTTCGTCTTCAACAATTAAAATCTCCATTGGTCGAAATAAAAAACAGTTTAAAACCAAATAGAAAAGATCGCACTACCTTAGAAGTTTTAGCGACCTTAGTTTGTATAGTCTTCGGGATCGATTTTAACTTATTAGCGGTGTCTGTTATATTTGCTGACGCGATCGGCTTTTTAAATTAAGGTGTTGAAATTCAAGTGAGCGATGACCGAAAGTATCATTATTTAATAAACTTTAAAAAACGTACTTTAGGATTGGTTAATTGTTGATAATCAGATGCCTTGGTTTCTATCTGTTGCAGTTGTCCTAAAGCTCTGCTACAGGAAAATCCGTACGCAGCCTTGACGCGATCGCTGGCAAGATTTAAAGCAGTACGAGCGCGAGCAACAAACTCTGCTAACTCGTATTCCGCTTCTGGCACAAAGTATTTTTTTACAACTGAAGAAGGAGAATAACAGATTTCGGTTTTACCGTCGGGCCATTGGATTTGAAAGTTTATTTCTGGCATACAGTATTTAGTTTATACAGGCAAAAACGTATCTAAATAATAAAGGGAAAAGAAGCTTGCTTTCTTTCCCCTTTATGCTAGTATCGTAAATCTCAGTTAGTTATCTACTGTGTTTCTTTTTCTTTACCAAAGTAATCATTTAGAGCTTCAGCAATAATTTGATTCATCGGTCTTCCCTCTTTTTGTGCCACTTCCTTTAAACGAGGAAAAAGCTCGTCGGGTACGCTAACGCGTCGTTGATTTTTACGAAATTTGCGTTTTTTACTAGTATCTTCCATATAGCTTCCTAATGTGTAATTGGCAGAAAATTGTCGAATGGCATCAAATCCCACGCGATCGCAGAAGGTACCAAAGCTTTCTCCCGTCTGCCTTTCTTGTTTAAAATAGATCAAAATCGGCTCTAAAAAGCTTTCCAAATCTTCAATTGGCATTCTTTGCTCGTATGGTTGAGCTAGTTGGGTTTGATCTGGAGTACCTCCCAACCAAACTTGATACTTGTCGGGCGCGCTACCAACAAAACCTAATTCTGCCATATAGGGACGAGCGCAACCATTGGGACATCCTGTCATGCGAACTACAAAGTGTTCCTCTGACATTGAGAGTTTATTTAATAATGTTCTCAGGCGATCGATAATTCCTGGTAAAGCTCGTTCCGATTCGGCAATAGCCAAACCGCAGGTAGGCAAAGCAGGGCAAGCAATCGAATAGCGCACTAAAGGATCGATCGCGTCTGGATTGGTTTCTATACCTCTTTGTTGCAGGATTTTAGCAATTTCTTCTTTTTGCTCTGGCGCGATATCGTAGATCAAAATGTTGTGGTTGGCACTGAGTCTTAAAGGTAGGTTATACTGCTCGACAATTTCTCTTAAAGCGGTTTTAAGCTGCCAATTACCCTTATCTTTTACCCGACCATTTTCTACAGAAATACCAAAAAATAGTTTACCATCTCCCTGTTCGTACCAGCCGAGATAGTCTTGATACTTCCACTCTGGTAAGTCTCTAAATGGCGCGATCGCTTTGCCAAAATACTCTTCTAGCTTGGCTTTAAACTTATCTACGCCCCAGTCGTACAGTAAATATTTCATTCTGGCATGACGGCGATTGTAGCGATCTCCATAATCTCTTTGGGTAGCGACAATAGCTTTTACCAGATCGTATACGTCTTCTTTGGCAATAAAGCCAATTTCATCGCTCATACGAGCAAAGGTTTCTTCTTTGTTGTGGGTACGTCCCAAACCACCCCCTGCAAGCACATTAAATCCTTCGAGTTCTCCCCCCTCATTAGTTATTACTACCAGACTAATATCATTGGTATAGACATCAATAGAATTATCCCCAGGAACGGTCAGGGCGATTTTGAACTTACGGGGCATATAGTGTTCGCCGTAAATTGGTTCTTCACCCTCTTTAAAGACAGTTCCATTACCATTGCGTTCTCTAGCCGCTTTTACTTCTGGGGCTTCTTCAGCACTAATCGCTTTTTCACCGTCTAGCCAAATTTCGTAGTACGCACCTGTTTGCGGTGTCAATAAATCGGCAATCTTTTCGGCATATTCCCAGGCATATAAATATTCTGGCTTATTTTTAAACGGTGCGGGAGGAGCCAAAACGTTGCGGTTAACGTCACCACAAGCCCCTAGCGTCGAACCCATATTCCGCACGATGTCAGAAATTGCAGTTTTGAGATTTTGTTTGAGAATACCATGTACTTGAAAACCCTGGCGAGTAGTAACTCTGAGGGTGTGATTGCCGTATTCTTCCGATAGTTTATCTAAGGTTAGATATAGTTCGGGTGGGATGTAACCGCCTGGATTGCGGGTACGTAACATCATCTGGTAGTCTTTTTCTTGACCCTTAGCCCGATTATCGCGGTTATCTTGCTGATAAGAACCGTGATACTTGAGAATTTGCAGGGCATCATTACTAAAATGGGTACTATCGTTTTTCAGTTCGCTAGCTAACGGTTCTCTTAAAAAGTCGCTGCGTTCTTTGAGTTGTTCTAACTTCGATACCTTTTTGTCTTTTTCGTGCTGAGGAATTGGAGTCTGTACCATATTTATCTATAAACAGTTTTAAAGCAAAATTTTTAATTGCTTTATTTGATAATTAAATACTTCTATCTCTCATCTTAGCGTTTGCGATCGCGGACTAGAACTAGTTACCAGGTTAAGAAAAGATAATTATTTTTTAGCTAGTTTAACTCGCGTTCGCTCGAAGTAAGAAGGATGGAGGAAGAAGGAAGAAGTAAGCTTCTACTCTCTTTATTCGTTTAAAATTTAACTACTCAAGAATCGGCGGTCGCTGAAGAAGTAGAATGGGATATAAATATCTTGGGTAATAATATGCCAGAACGCTCTTTATAAGCTGCAAACTCTGAGTAGCGAGATAGAGATTTGTCTTTTTTCAGCATATTGGGAACCAAGGTAGTAGCGACCACAAATCCTAAAATGACAAAGGGTAACCAGTGTTGTGCCAGCAGGGCAAAGCTGAGATAAATCAGAATTTCGCCTAGATAGTTGGGGTTGCGACTGCGGCTAAAAAAGCCTTCGGTAATTAAGCCCGATCTATGTTTGAGAGTGAAATATTTCTGAGCATCGCTACCGTAGTGTAAAACTGTTCCTGTAATATTAATGGCGATCGCTGCTGCAATCAGGGCAAAGGGAGGTTCGACATAGTTGCTAATCAATAAAAAAGGTGCAACCCAATATAAACCGAGCATAATAAAATTAAATATTCCCATCGGAATAGATGTTTCTGCTTCCCACTGCTTATCTGGATACAAACTATCTTTTAACAGCCACATGATGCCATAAGTTCCATGTAGAGCCAGATAGACCCAAGCTGCAATAGTAAAATTGTCATAAAAGACCATCAATCCTAAAACGAAAGCAAAAGTAAGCAATTTGTGAGTATTAATTGAGTGTTTGATTTTCATCTGTGAATTAAATAGCGGTCGATCCGAGGGTAGATTTTGTTCCTGCTATCTTTGGTACGCCAGTATTCAAATTTAGACGATCTAATTTGAAGGTAAACAACGTTCGGTCTAAATTTAAAGAGGCAAAAGGACTATTTTGAGGTATCGAGGCTTCCCCAGAAAGTAAAGCAATATCGGCAGAAAACTGATTGACAAACAACAATAGGTTTGTTTTCAAACCGCCAAAAGCCATAGCAATAAATTGAGGTTGCCACCAAGGAGCTAAATTAAACCAGCTAGGCTGATATTTTACGCTACATAAAAGGCGATCGCCTTGTTTTACTTCTACTCGATTTCGTTCCCAGGTAAATTCAGCCATTTCTTTGGGAAGTCCCCAGATTTCTCTACCGCCAGCAACCGAAGTTTCACTATCGACATAGATATGGGAAATCCAGGCACCAATTTTATTTCCATGACGAGTCAAGCCAGCAACCACGATTAATTCGTTGTATTGCAACACCGAACCAGTCTTATAAGCAGATATGTAGATTCCACCCAGGGTTTTACCTGGTAAAATCGAAATTATGTCTAATTCTGGAGGAATATGCAAACGTGCTTTATCTACATCGATAAGATTTAGCGATTGAATGGCAGATCCTTTAAGCTTCCAGGGTGGTGATGGATAATTCATTATCAGAATCTTAAATTAAAAATAATTTTAATAAAGCTAGAAAATAAACTTCTAGCGACTTAGCGGTGTAAAACCATACTGTTTGAATACGGCTTGGGCTTCAGGAGTAAACAAAAACTCCATCAGCTTTTTAGCAGCTTTAATATTTTTACTGTCTTTTATTACTGCAACAGGATAGACGACGGGAGAATGGGTTGGTTCTGGTGCGGTGGCAACTACTTTAACGCGATCGCTAGTTTTAGCATCGGTTTGATAGACTATTCCCGCATCGGTATTGCCTGTAGCTACATAGTTAAGAACTTGCCTTACGTCTTTGCCATAGACGGTTTTGGATTTAACTGCATTACTTAAATTAAGAGCAGTTAATATTTCGCTGGCATATTTACCTGCGGGAACGCTTTTAGGTTCTCCCAAAGCAATTCGATCTATGCTGCCATTTTTTAGATCGTTAAAGTCATCAATTTTAGCTGCATTTTTAGGTACTACCAACACCATCTGATTTTTAAGCAAATCTTGACGAGTTTCGCTAAGTAATAAGTTTTTGGCTGCCAGATAATTCATTTGTTTGGCAGCCGCAGAGATAAAAATATCTACGGGCGCACCACGCTCTATTTGATGCTGTAAAGTACCAGAGGAGGCAAAGTTATATACAAGTTTTATATGAGGATTAGCTCGTTCGTAAACTGGAGCGATCGCTTCTAATACATCTTTCATACTGGCAGCAGCAGAAATAATCAACTCAGTTTTGACAACTTTGCTTTCGGTGGTTGCAGGTTGAATTGTAGCCAACTTATAAGAACCAAGGGTTGCTAAACCTAAAAAGAGCGAACCCTTGACAATGTTCCTTAAAGTACTTTGTTTCATTCGATATAAATTCTTGGCAAGCGAGACAAACAATCTCTATCCTTTTTAATTTAGTACAGAAAAATGGCAAAGGTAGCAGGAGAGATAGAAGAATTTGGGACTTGGGGATTTCACTCTACTAGTCAAGATCGCTCCTTGTCTCCTCGTCACTTCCTACTTCCTATTTCCTACTGCTTATGATATTTTCTGTTAATCGTGTAGGATTTTAGTGCTTGTAATGCCAACCAAAAATAGAGCAACTCAGCAGACAGTAGCAGAAGCGATCGCCTGTAGCCAAAATTATTTACTTTCTATTCAATATCCCGATGGCTATTGGTGGGGGGAATTAGAATCAAATGTTACTATTACCGCCGAAGTAGTTTTATTACATAAAATTTGGGGAACCGAACGCAGTATTCCTCAAGAAAAAATCCAAAATTACTTGCGATCGCAACAGCGCGAACACGGGGGTTGGGAGTTATTTTACGGCGATGGTGGCGAACTTTCTACTTCTGTCGAAGCTTATCTGGCGTTGCGTTTATTGGGAGTATCTCCAGAAGATCCTGCATTAGTATCTGCCAAGCACTTTATTCGGCAACGCGGTGGCATTAGTAAAACCCGTATTTTTACCAAACTGCATTTAGCTTTGATTGGTTGTTATCAGTGGCGGGGAATTCCTTCACTTCCTCCCTGGATCATGCTGTTGCCCAATGAATTCCCTGTCAATATCTATGAGATGTCTAGTTGGGCGCGTGGCAGTACCGTACCTTTACTCATAGTTTGCGATCGCCAGCCTGTATTTAAAACAGATCCTGCAATTAATTTGGATGAACTGTATCCAGAAGGTATTAACAATGTGCGCTACGAATTACCCTGTAATAACAACTGGACGGATATCTTTTTAGCCTTGGATGAAGGGTTTAAATTTGCCGAAGCTCATAATTTAGTTCCCTTTCGAGAACAAGGTATCGCCGCTGCTGAAAAATGGGTTTTAGAAAGACAAGAAGCTACGGGAGACTGGGGCGGAATTATTCCTGCAATGCTGAATTCTATGCTGGCTTTACGCACTCTCAATTACAATGCTGACGATCCGATTGTGCGACGGGGTTTGCAGGCGATCGCAAATTTTGCCATCGAAACTGAAGATAGCTACAGAATACAGCCCTGTGTTTCTCCAGTTTGGGATACGGCTTGGTGTTTGCGAGCATTTGTCGAGTCGGGAATGAACCCCCAGCATTCTGCTGTAGTTAAGGGCGGCGAATGGTTATTAGACAAGCAAATTTTTGATTATGGAGATTGGGCAGTAAAAAATAACCGCGCTACTCCAGGAGGTTGGGCATTTGAATTTGACAATCGCTTTTACCCCGATGTAGATGATTCTGCTGTAGTAGTGATGGCGTTAGCAGGGATCGAATTACCAGATAAAGCTATAAAACGACAGGCGATCGCTAGATGTCTCGGATGGATTGCCAGTATGCAGTGTAAACCAGGTGGCTGGGCGGCTTTTGATGTAGATAACGATCTAGATTTACTTAACTCAATACCCTATGGCGATCTTAAGGCTATGATTGATCCCAATACTGCCGATGTAACCGCTAGAGTATTAGAAATGCTGGGTAAATGCGATCTGACTATAGATGAAAAACAGTTTAATAAAGCGATCGCTTATTTGCTTGTTGAACAAGAACCCGATGGCAGTTGGTTTGGCAGGTGGGGCGTAAACTATATATATGGTACTAGTGGCGCACTCTCAGCCCTAACCGTGATTGCGCCTGAAGCTTGTAAGGCAAACATAAATCGAGGCGCGATTTGGTTGGTAAGCTGTCAAAATCACGACGGTGGCTGGGGTGAATCTTGTCAGAGTTATCAAAACGCCGCTTTAAAAGGCAAAGGACTTAGCACTGCCTCACAAACGGCTTGGGCGTTAATTGGTTTAATCGATGCCATGAATGCTACTGAATTTGATGCTCGTCAAGCGATCTCTACAGGAATTAACTATCTTTTAGCTACGCAACAGTCAGACGGAACTTGGAACGAAGCTGAATTTACTGGCACTGGCTTTCCCTGTCACTTCTATTTAAAATATCATCTCTATCAGCAATATTTTCCATTAATAGCTTTGGGAAAATATTACAAATCTAAAATTTATAAAAACGACAAAGGAATATGAGCGATCGGTTGCGTCTTTTTGTAGGTGTTTTTCCGAGCCTATCGACTCAACAACAACTTAGACAAAAAGCCGAAAACTATTCTCAAAAGCTCAAAACTAAGGTGCGAATTTTAGCACCAGAGCTTTTGCATTTAACGATCGAGTTTATTGGCGAGGTAGATGCAACTCAACTCAACGATCTTACCAAAGCATTTCTCAAAGCTAAGGGCAAATTGCCTGCTGCATCACTTCAAATTAAGCAACTAATGCTCTTTCCTTCCCACCGCAAGCCTCGCGTAGTAGCTGCTGCTGTAGAGCGATCGCCAGAGTTGGACTTCATATTTCAATTTTTCAATGAAGGTTTTTCTGACTTAGGAATAATTGCCGAGCGACGCTCATTTATTCCTCACATCACTGTGGCGCGATCGCGTCATTGGCAAAAAGAAACTATTTTTCTTACTCCATTTCAATTAGTCGAACCAGTTGCATCAGTCGCTTTGGTTAGTTCTCAACTAAGTCCAAAAGGGGCAAAGTATGAAATCCTTGCATCTGTCTGGTTACAAAATGCTTAGTACTAAATAAACTCAAAGTAGCTCGATCGCCTATTAAACTAAGATTTAATCCTACTTTTCTTTGCGCTGGCTCAGAACTAACACGACAAAAATAGCTAATATGTACAACTTTTGATATAGATCGGCAACAATTACGTTACAAAACTTGACAAAGACTGAAAAGTTAGTTAATATGTAAACGTGGATGAGAGAAACAAATTATTTTTATCTCGTTTCCCATCTACAGAACCTTGAAAATTTAATACATAACGCAATAATTCACACAATATGACAACTACACTAAGAACTCGCGAAAATCGCAGTGCTTGGGAGAACTTTTGTCAGTGGGTAACCAGCACCAACAACCGTATTTACATCGGTTGGTTTGGCGTACTAATGATTCCCACACTCCTAGCAGCAACCACCTGTTTCCTAATCGCCTTCGTCGCAGCACCACCAGTTGACATCGACGGCATTAGAGAACCAGTAGCAGGTTCATTACTGTACGGTAACAACATCGTATCGGGAGCAGTAGTACCAAGCTCTAATGCAATTGGTCTACACTTCTATCCCATCTGGGAAGCAGCCTCATTAGATGAGTGGCTCTACAACGGTGGTCCTTACCAGCTAATCGTCTTCCACTTCCTAATCGGAGTCTTCTCTTACTTAGGACGTCAGTGGGAACTATCCTACAGACTGGGAATGCGTCCTTGGATCTGTGTAGCATATTCAGCACCAGTATCGGCAGCAACTGCAGTATTCCTAATCTATCCTTTAGGACAAGGAAGCTTTTCTGACGGAATGCCATTAGGTATCTCTGGTACCTTTAACTTCATGTTCGTGTTCCAAGCCGAACACAACATTCTGATGCACCCCTTCCACATGTTAGGTGTAGCAGGCGTATTTGGTGGAGCCTTATTTTCTGCCATGCACGGTAGCTTAGTAACTTCTAGCTTAGTCCGCGAAACAACTGAAACCGAGTCACAGAACTACGGTTATAAATTCGGACAAGAAGAAGAAACCTACAACATCGTAGCCGCACACGGTTACTTTGGTCGCTTGATTTTCCAATATGCGTCTTTCAACAATAGCCGCAGCCTACACTTCTTCTTAGGAGCGTGGCCAGTAATCGGTATTTGGTTCACCGCAATGGGAATCAGTACGATGGCGTTTAACCTAAACGGATTCAACTTCAACCAGTCGGTAATGGATTCTCAAGGAAGAGTTGTAAATACTTGGGCAGACGTACTCAACCGAGCCAACCTTGGTTTTGAGGTAATGCACGARCGTAATGCACACAACTTCCCCTTAGACCTTGCYAGTGCCGATGCTACTCCTGTAGCATTAACCGCACCTGCGATTGAAGGCTAAACACCAAACAATTGAATAACTAGAATAACTAAATAAAAAAATGCTCTCCACGAAAGTGGG